>JAEWWW010000113.1 GCA_023396215.1 Bacillota bacterium
AGCGATAAAAGCTATATCCTTGCGCCCAACCACGTCAGCGACGCCGACGGCCCGGTCATCTGGACCCACAATGACAGCATCAGAATTATGGCAAAAAAGGAGTGCTTTCGCAACAAGCTGTTCGGGCGTTTTCTCACCAAACTGGATATCGTCCCGGTTGACAGGGATAAGAAGAACGGGGCGGAAATCCGGGAAGCAATCCGGTATCTGTCTCAGAAGGAAAGACATCTGTTTATGATGTTCCCGCAGGGCACCATTTCAGACATTAACAAAAATGCCCTCAGCAGAATTAAGCGCGGGGCGTTTTATCTCTCCGCGGCCCCCCATACGCCTATCCTGCCTGTCTTTATCGAGCAGCCCCGGCTGTTTAGAAAAAGCAGGGTCGTTTACGGAGAAGCCTTTACCGTCGAGGATATACACGACGAAAAAGGGCAGATAGATAAAGAAAAGCTGGTGCCCTACCGAAGGCTATGGCAGGAAAAAATATTGGAGCTGCAAGCGGCCGCGCAGGCAAAAGAAAACAGGCCGGTCAGGCAACTGAAGCTGAAGGAGCAGCACCGCAATAACAACAACCCGGAAGAATAACCCGCCGCGGTGTGGGTAAGAGAGTTTTGTTTATCAAACTGGGAGCGGCGCCTGCGCCAACTCATGTCATATAAACGAAAAAGGGCGGTGGAGCATAGCTCCACCGCCCTTTTGTGCGTTCTATATGTTAATATCAGGAAAGGATACTGAGCAGCACGCCCGCCGCTACCGCCGAGCCGATAACGCCGGCCACGTTGGGGCCCATGGCGTGCATCAGCAGGAAGTTGCCGGGGTTTTCGCTCTGGCCCACCTTCTGCGAAACGCGGGCGGCCATCGGTACAGCCGAAACGCCCGCCGAGCCGATGAGGGGGTTCACCTTGCCACCGGTGAGCACATACATCAGCTTACCCAGCAGTACGCCGCCGGCAGTGCCGAAGGAGAAGGCCACCAGACCCAAGGCGATGATACCCAGTGTCTGTGGGTTCAGGAACCGCTCAGAGGTGGCGGTTGCACCCACCGAAACACCGAGGAAGATGGTAACGATGTTAATCAGCTCGTTCTGCGCGGTCTTATTGATGCGGTCTACAACGCCGGATTCTTTAAAGAGGTTGCCCAGCATCAGCATGCCCACCAGCGGAGCGGAGGAAGGAACGATGAAGGAAACCAGCAGGGTTACAATGATGGGGAAGAGGATTTTCTCCAGCTTGGAAACCGGCCGGAGCTGCTCCATCACCACCGAGCGCTCGGCTTTGGTGGTCAGGGCCCTCATAATGGGCGGCTGGATGATGGGCACCAGAGCCATATAGGAATAGGCGGCTACGGCGATAGGCCCCAGCATATCTTTATCGAGAATGGAGGTCACATAGATGGCGGTGGGGCCGTCGGCGCCGCCGATGATGCCGATACAGCCTGCCTGCTGGGGGGTAAAGCCCAGCATCAGGGCGCCCACAAAGGTCAGAAAAATACCCATTTGAGCCGCCGCGCCCAGAAGAAAGCTTTTGGGGTTGGCAATCAGCGGGCCAAAGTCGGTCATGGCGCCGATACCCAAGAAGATAAGGGGCGGATAGATACCCAGCTTTACGCCCTGGTAGAGGTAGTAAATCAAGCCGCCCTCGTCATAGGCCGAAAGCCCTGCCATCGGCAGGTTGGCCAGCAGCATGCCAAAAGCAATGGGGAGCAACAAAAGGGGTTCATACTGCTTTGCGATGGCCAGATAAATCAGCACGCAGGAAATAACCAGCATCAACGCCTGCCCCAATGTTATTGTGAAAAAGCCCGATTCCAGAGCCAGTTCGTTGATCGTTTGAAAAAATAATTCAAGCATCTGTACGGCATCCCTTCATATTCGTCATTTTCGCATCAAAGGCTGTTTGGCAGCCCGAAGCCCTCCGGCTTCCTTTCCAAATAGCCCTAAAAACTATGCGTATTCTGCTCTATTCCCGCCAAAGCCCAGGCAGAGCGTGCCCGTCTCGAGCGGCGGATGCTCTTCACCACAAAGTTGGTGGAGCCGGTCATAGCGGCAATGGCGGCGGTAATAGCGGCCACCACGTCGTCGCCGACCTCCGCCTGCTGCGCGGCAAGTGTGGGCTGGGTTTTCGCGATGGGCTGGGTCTGCACGGCGGCGGGCTTCTCCTTTTTGGTGCTCTTCCCGCCAGAAACAGAACCGATGAGCTTGCCCATCAGCACCATAACCCCCCATAGAAGAACCAGGGCGACAAAGACCACCGAGAGCCCGGTGATAATAACCGCCCCCGCCATCACCCAATCAACGTTAAAAGACAAATTTCCTTCCTCCATTCCCTGACATTCTGTAAGTATTTGGATAAAAAAGCCAGATTTCATTGACAATAATTATACAATAGAACGAGACTATTTGCAATAAAAGCCGGCTTAATTTTGATGAAGGCTGCAATATCTTTCAGTAAAGAGAAAATAAGCAAAGCGGCTTTTGTGTGCTTTTTATTATTTTTCGTCGTGGCCGCCTCATAGACCGCTCAAAGCCGTCTGTGCAGAAAGCTAAAAATAGGTCGTATAAATCCACATTGTGATGATAATTGTAGTTTTTCATTAAAAAAGATTGAAAACATAGAAAAATATGGTAATATAATATAAAAAGGAAAGCATCGGCATCCGAAGAATGGACGATGATGCGGCGGTCTGCCGGGGTTTCGGGAGGCTTTGCGCAGCCGGTTTTTGGCCGGGCTTTCAGACGGAGGAAAAGGAATGGATACACAGCGGGCAAAAATATTGGAAGAGATGTGCTTTGACGAGAGCCTCGTGGTGTTAGATATCGAGGCCGAAACCGATGAGCAGGTTATTGATATTGTGGCGAGGGCGATGCTAAAAGAGGGCATGGTCAAAGAGAGCTACCCCGAAGCGGTCAAAGAGCGCGAGCGCATCTATGCAACCGGGCTGGAGCTGCTGGATATGGGCATCGCCATCCCCCATACCGACCCCGAGCATGTTTTGCAGCCCGCCATGGCGCTGGGCATCCTGCGCAACCCGGTGGATTTTGTAGGCATGGGCGAGCCCGACAAAAAAATAAAGGTAGAGATTGTCTTTATGCTGAGCATTTTGCAACCGCATGCCCAGTTGGCTATATTACAAAAGCTGATGCAGGTTTTTCAGCATGAAGGCAAGCTGACCGAGCTGAAAAGCTGCAAGACCCCAAAAGAAGCGGCTAATTTGCTCACCGCATTTTTAAACACATAACGAAGGGAAGGTAAAAGCTGTGAAAAACCCAAAAAAAATCCTGGTTTCCTGTGGTGCCGGTGTGGCCACCTCTACCGCTGTTAAGCAAAAACTGGCCGAGCTGCTGGCTCAAAAGGGCTACGGGCCGGATAAAGTAGAGCTGGGACAGTGCCGTGTTTCTGAGCTTGGAACTCACGCCGATGGATACGACCTGATTATCACCACGGCAGCGCTGCCCCCGACCATCAAAACCCCCTACATACTTGGCCTGCCGTTTTTAACCGGCATTGGGGTCGATAAGGTGCTGGACCAGATTCTTGAGGCTCTCCAGAAGTAACATTTCAGGATGTGAAGCCGGGGAGATATCTCAAGGCCCCTGACGGGGTTTGGGGATTTTTTCAGGCTGTCAAAAAAGCAGCTATACGAAGCACACCGCGCGGGCGGATATGCGCCGCCCGTCGGAGCAGGCTGAACGCCAAATGCCCTCGGTTATTTCATGACCGGGGGCATTATATTGTTTCGCTGCCCTCCTCTTTCCCGCAAAGTCCCCCTTTTGAGGGGGCGGTTCTTTTACATCCTCAAAAAACCCCGCCATAGGCGGGGTTTTTCCATTGAGGCCCTGCGTTAAAGGTCGTCGGCGTCCTGCACAGGCGTTTCGTAGGGGTTACCTATCGGCACGCCGGTATAGCTGCCCTGCGGGTCGTTGCCGCTGGCCATGCCCTGGTCGATGATGGGGGGGATTATCCCCGGCCAGACGGGCGTACCCTGCCGGGACGGCTTTTTTTGTTTCGGCTCTCTTTTTTCCATGTGGTTCACACTCCTTGCGGCAGATTGGTTGTTGCCTGCACCTCATAGTCTGCCCCAAAGGCAGGCGGGCATGTGCCCGGGGTGCATTTTAAAATGGGGGCTGCCAGGTTTTTTTCGGGGGCGGCGGATGTTTGCGTTAAAAGGCGGCGTTCCGGGATTTCAGAAATGCCGCTAAACCAAAAAGGGCGCTCGCTCATAATATGAATGATAGAGGCCGTGTTTCTTTGGCCATCTAAAAGTCCATCGATGTGAGG
>JAEWWW010000154.1 GCA_023396215.1 Bacillota bacterium
GATAGGCCTAAAGTGTAAGCGTCGCGAGGCGTTTAGCTAGCGGGTACTAATCGGTCGAGGGCTTGACCTAATAGATTTTCCTTCGGTTCTTATAATCTATTCGTTGTTCAATTTTGAGGGTGCATAGCACCTTAAGCCGGTGTCAATGACGGTGAGGCTCCACCCGTTCCCATTCCGAACACGGAAGTTAAGCTCATCAGTGCCGACAATACTTGGCGGGAGACTGCCCGGGAAGATAGGTCGGTGCCGGCACAAAATAAAAAACCATTCTTAACTGGGTGGTTTTTTTTCTGCTCAAATCAGGCTGTCTGGCGACAGCTTTTTACAGATAGTGGCTGCGGCACAGCAGTCATCCCTTGCCTGACAGGCGTCTTAAGACGCTTGCATGATATAGGAGGAGCAGCCGCAGTGCTGCGTCCCTCTCAGAGCCGGTGCCAATGACGGTGAGGCCCCACCCGTTCCCATTCCGAACACGGAAGTTAAGCTCATCAGTGCCGACAATACTTGGCGGGAGACTGCCCGGGAAGATAGGTCGGTGCCGGCACACAGCAAAAGAACCATTCTTTGCCGGAATGGTTCTTTTTGCGTCTATTCGCATTGCGCACCAGCGCTGTTTGTGCTATATTGGGGATATCTGCCCTGAGGGCTGTTTGGGAGCCCAGAATATCCTGTCCTATTTCAACACGCCTTCAAAGAAAACGGTGGTGCATTATGAACGGTCCCGGGCTGAAGTACAATCTGCTTTTTGGCTCATTGGAGGCGGCCTACTGGGCAGCCTACAGCGCGCTCTATGCTTTTATCATCCCCATTCTTTCCAGCTATGGATACTCCAGCGCCATGAGCGGCCTGGTGACCACCCTGACCGCCGTAAGCTCGGTGGTGGCCCAACCGCTGCTGGGATATGTCATCGATACATACATCCCCAGCAAGCGGCTGCTCATCGGGGCCATGAGCCTTGGGGTGGTGCTCACCGCCTTTCTGCCCGGGATGATGCTGCTTTCCCCCGCCATCGCCATCCCCTACATTGTGCTGCTCTCCTTTGTGGATTACTCGCTCTACTCAGCCATCGACGTCTGGGCCATCCGCTCGGTGCCGAAGTACCGTGGGATGGATTTTGCCTTTGTGCGCGCGGGCGGCTCGATTGGATATGCCACGCTGGCGCTGATTATGGGTATGGTGGTAGCCAGAACCGGCACACAGGTTTTGTTCTGGGTACACGGCGGCATGCTGGTGGTGGCAATCCTCCTCTGTTTCTTTTTGGAAGAGGTGCCCTGCGACAACAGGCGGGTCAAGGCCGGGCGGGCAGAAACGCCGGGCCAGCAAAGCCTGAGCATCCTGCAGGTGTCGGTGGCGCTGATTAAAAACCGGAAATATGTCGTCTTTATCCTTTCGATGCTGCTTTTTCAGTATTCCTTCCGCCTGACCGGCACCTACCTGCCACTGCTGGTAGAAAACGCCGGGGGCCACAGCGGGCATCTGGGCCTCGCCATCTTTATTGGCTCGGGGCTGGAGGCGGTGGCCATGATGTTCATGAGCCGCCTGCTGATTGCCGGCATCTCGATTCCTTCGCTGGTGATATTCTCCTTTGCCTGCGGCGTGGCCAGGATGCTGACCCTTTATCTCGATTTCGGCGTTTCGTTTTTCATATTCCTGCAGATATTCCAGGCGCTGGCCATGGGCGCCTACCTGCGGGCCTTTGTGCAGTATATCAGCGAGATTACCCCCCGCAACATCACCGCCTCGGCCACCACCATCGGCATGGCCTTCTCCAGTGGTCTGGGCAGCATGATTGGCAACTTTAGCATGGGTCTGGTCATACAATATTGGGGGATTCATACCCAGATTGCCCTCAGTGCGCTGATGCTTACGGCAGGTTTTCTGGTGTTTATGCCCACCTTTCTGGAAGAGCTCAAAAAGCGGCGTCCGCCGGTCCTTCGCTGGCCGGGGTCGCGGCAATAGCGCCCCATGGGGCGAGGGGAGTATCAGATGAAATATCTAAAACGGTGCTGGGCCGAGATTGATTTGGATCAGTTGGAGCGCAACTACCACGCGGTGCGGGAAAAACTAAGCCCCGGCTGCAAATTTATGGCAGTGGTCAAGGCCGACGCCTATGGCCACGGGGAGCATATGATCTCCAACGCGCTGGAGGAGCTGGGGGCCGACTGGCTGGCGGTTTCCAACATCGAGGAAGCCCTCTCTATCCGCAGCGGCGGGGTCAAGCTGCCCATTTTGGTGCTGGGGGCCACCCCTGCCGAATATGCCCGCGAGCTGGCCGAGCACAACATCACCCAGACGGTTTTTTCGCGGGAGTATGCCGAGGCCCTCTATGAGGCCGCCTCTGCCGCCCGGGTGCGTCTCGAGGTGCAGATTAAGCTGGATACCGGCATGAACCGCATCGGCTTCTGCCCCGACCTGCCCGAGGATATGGCGATGCTCATTGAGCTTTACCGCTGCAAATACATCCACTGGACCGGGGTGTTTACCCACTTTGCCAGCGCCGACGAAACCGGCAAGGACGGGGTTGCCTACACCAGGATGCAGTTTGAACGGTTTATGCAGGCCTGTGACCTGCTGGAGGGCGAGGGCATCAGCCTTGGCCTGCGCCACTGCTGCAACTCGGCGGGGGCGATACACTACCCCGACATGCAGTTGGATATGGTGCGGGTGGGCATCTCGCTTTATGGGCTGCTGCCCTCCCCCGAATGCGCCGAGTACATCACCCCCTACCCGGTGATGAGCCTGCATGCGGCGGTCACCATGGTCAAGCCGCTGCGCAAGGGGCAGCAGGTGAGCTATGGGCGCATCTTCACCGCCCACAAGGATATGGTCATCGCCACCATCGCCATCGGCTATGCCGACGGTTACGACCGCAACTACTCCAACCGGGGCTGGATGCTGCTCCATGGCAAGGAGGCCCCCATTGTGGGCCGGGTCTGCATGGACCAGTGCATGGTGGACGTTACCGATATCCCAGAGATACAGGTGGGGGATATCGCCACGGTGGCCGGCGCCGACGGCGACGCCATGCTGACCATGGATGACCTCGCGGCCCTTTCGGATACCATCAACTATGAGAAGGTTTGTCTGGTGGGCAAGCGTGTGACCCGCCTCTACAAGCGCCACGGCGAGATTATCGAGGCCAGCCGTTACTTCAGTGAATAACCCCCGCACCGGGTTTCAGCGCCCTCTGCCATTTGGGCGGAGGGCCTTTGCATAGCCGGACCGGGCTGCCGATTATGGGCGGCAGCGCCAAAAAGGAGGATTTTCTATGAAGCGTGTTTCTTTAACCATCCTTGGCCTGCTGGCAGCGGTACTGCTGGCGGCAGGCTGCGCCGCGCCCGCGGCCCCGCCGCCCCAGAACTCCCAAAGCCCCCAGAGCGAAGCCCAGCCCCAAAGCGGCGGCGAGCAACTGCCCCCCACCACCGACCCGGAGGAGCTTTTCAGAAGGCTGGCGCAGGTGCCCGCGGACGGCAGCTACTCGGTCAGCTATCTGGGTCATTATGACGGGGCCGGGGCTTATAGCTTCTACTACCCCATCGTTTCAGAGCTCTCCCAGATGGCCGAAGAAACCATCGGCGGCCTGACCTTTCGCAATCAGGCGGGTGAGCCCTCGCTGCTGGCCATCTACCTGACCAAGGATACCGGGATATACACCCTTGCCGACGGCTTTGCGCAGGGGGTCATCACTCCGGAATCGCTGGCGGTGCTGCACGAGCGGATGACCGAGTATCACCCCCAGTACTACACCGAGGGCAGGCAGGATACCGACGCACAGCGCATCAAGGAGGTTTTGTACGCCGTCGGCCCTGTGCTGGACAGCTACAGCGAAGGGGCGCAGGTGCCTGTCTCGATGGCGCTTCTGCTCTTCGGAGAAGGGTGGGAGACTGGATTTGAGGGTTATGACGCCGCCGCGCTGGAGAAAAAGTACGGCCCCGGCTACGCCCAGCAGGTGCTGCCTGCCACCGCCTTTGAGGCTGGGGCAAGAGATATCTTTGGCCCCGGCGTCACGGTGCTGCATCAGGATATGCCCCCGGCTTACCGCTACGATGCGGCGCTGAGGGTCTATGAGGTTATCCCCACCGGCGGCATGCGCACGGCGACGCCTTATATCACCCGGATATTGCGGGAGGAGGAAAATTTGGTCGCTACCGCCTTTTATATCGGCTACCTCGGCGAGTATGACAGCTACTCCACCTATACCGACGAGGAGGGCACCCCGCTGGGTGAGCTGCCCAACCGCCTGCCGCTGACCCAGAGCCAGGCCATCGCCGCCGACGGCAAACACGGCCTTACCCGCCGCGAATATGTCTTTACCCGCCATGAAGGGCGGCTGATACTCAAGGCGGTGAACCGGGCCACCGGCTATCAGGGGCCGCTCTGCGTTGCGGACCAACAGTAGCGCGGGCGATATTCCGGATTACAAGTTTACAAAACATATCGCGAGGCGGACATGCGCCGCTCGCCAGAGCAAGCTGCACGCCAGAGGCCCCCGGTCATTTTATGACCGGGGGCCTCATATCGTTTCGCTGCTCCTCCTCTTTCCCAAAAAGCCTTTCGGATTTGCGGGAGCCCTGTACAAACCTCTCAAACTGCCCGCGGGGGAGGGGGCAGTTTTGCTTGGGGGTGCCCACGAGGGGGACGGCTGGACGCAAAATCCATAGGTTTTGCGCAGGATACGAAGTCCTCCTCGTGAAGGGTGTCAATTCTTTGAAACCCGCTAAAAAGGGGGGCAAAGCCCCCCTTTTTTGGCTACAAGCAGCGTTTATCGATTGTTAGAGTGGGCACACTGCGCGCCCCTTTTGCATAATTTGAAGCAGTGCATTGCTAACGCCCCCATCCTATCGTACTCTCATAGGTTCCGCCTGGCTCATAAAAGATGAAATCGTCCAGGTCTCCCTCTACGGCGAACCAGTCATCGGTGGCATAGGGCGGATTACCCAGGCAGTCGCCGTTGTCGCAAAAAGGCGTTTGAGGTGTTTTGTTGCTGTATGTTGGCATTTGGCCTGCCCTCCTTCAAATTAAGATACTCTGCCAGTATATGCGCCAAAGGCCAAAAAGATGCGTGATTTTTAAGCAGGAAAACTTTTAAACAAGGCGGGGGCAAGGTGTTGAAAAGCCAAGAAGCGGATTTTTACCTTAAAATATAAAGAAAAAGAAGTATATCCGCGTACATAAGGAGGCCTGTTTTACCCCTATAAAAGAACAAAATTTTTGCTTGCCCGCAGCTGCCGGATGTCCGCAGCGCAGGGCAGGCCGCCCCATGGCCGGGGAGGCTTACAAACCGCCCCCAAAGAGGCCGCCGGCAGGCAAAAAAGTGCAGATAAGTTGCTATTTTCAGGCTATAAAAGTATAATAATTGTGTTGCAAAGCAGCTTTTGCGGCGAGGGGCGCGGCAGCGCCCGCGCCGGTTTTCTTCGCCGCCGGGGCGGCATGTTTTTCCCCAGAGTGGGCAAGATGAAAAGAGATACCGCCTGTATGTAAAGGCCCCATGGCAAGGGCCGCAGGCTTTCAGCAAAATGGAGGGGTCAACTTGGATAACAAAGTCAGGGCGTTTTTTGCCGGCCTTAAAAAGAAAAAGGTGATTGTGGTGGGCATCGGCGTCAGCAATACCGGGGTGATACGCCAGATGGCGGCCGCCGGGGCCGAGGTCACCGCTTGCGACCGCCGCAGCCGCGAGCAATTGGGGGATATCTGCAGTTCGCTGGAAGCGCTGGGGGTCACCCTGCGGCTGGGGGAGGACTACCTCGACCAGTTGGACGCAGATATCATCATCCGCACGCCGGGGCTCAGCTTTTATAAGCCCCAATTGCAGGCGGCCATGGCCCGCGGGGTTGCGGTCACCAGCGAGATGGAAATCTTCTTTGACCTCTGCCCCTGCCCCATCATCGGCATCACCGGCAGCGACGGCAAAACCACCACCACCACCCTGATTGCCGAGATGCTGACCCGTCAGGGCAAAAAGGTGCATCTGGGGGGCAACATTGGCCGGGCGCTGCTGCCCATTGTGGGCGAGATTGGCCGCGGCGACTACGCGGTGGTCGAGCTTTCCAGCTTTCAACTGATGTCGATGCGGCGCGGCCCCCAGACGGCGGTGATACTCAACGTCACCCCCAACCATCTGGATGTGCACAAAAATATGGAGGAGTATATCGCCGCCAAAGAAAACCTGATTATCCACCAAAACGCCTTTTCACGGGCGGTGCTGGGGGCGGATAATGAGATAACCGCCGCCATGGCCGATAAAGTGAGGGGAGAGGCGCTGTGTTTTTCGCGCCGCACGCCCCAGACGGCGGGGGCCTACACCGACGCCGAAGGCAATATCTGGATGGCCTACCGGGGGCAGACCACAAAGGTGATGCACACCGGCGATATCAAAATACCCGGCTCTCACAACGTGGAAAACTATCTGGCCGCCATCACCGCCCTGTGGGGTGTGGTGGAGCCTGCCGTGATGCGGCAGGTGGCCCAGAGCTTTGAAGGGGTGGAGCACCGCATCGAGTTTATCCGCGAGCTGGACGGAGTGCGGTGGTACAACGACTCGATTGCCACCAGCCCCACCCGCACCATGGCCGGTTTGGGCTGCTTTTCTCAGAAGATTGTGCTCATCGCCGGGGGGTATGATAAAAAGATTCCCTTTGCGCCGATGGCCCCC
Source organism: Bacillota bacterium (assembly GCA_023396215.1). Lineage (GTDB taxonomy): Bacteria > Bacillota > Clostridia > Oscillospirales > Ruminococcaceae > Heteroruminococcus. The sequence continues at coordinate 6,653 of JAEWWW010000154.1, forward strand.
CGCATACTGGATAAGGTGAAGGTGCTGGTGACGCTGGGGCAGACCGCCGCCAAGATAGAGGAGGCGGTGACCGGCGCTGCCGGGTACGACCCCGCGGTGCTCAAAATCATCCGGGCGGAGAGCATGGAGGACGCGGTGCTTAAAGCCCGCGCCGCCGCCGAAGCGGGCGATGTGGTTTCGCTCTCACCCGCCTGCGCCAGCTTTGACATGTACCCCAACTTTGAGGCACGGGGCCGCCATTTCAAAGAGCTGGTCAATCTGCTCAGCCCGGTGCAGCAGAACCATAATTAATGTCCACTGAATAAATGCGTTTTGCGAAACGCATTTGTCGGAAAGGCCGTTTCTGCCTTTCCGAGTGGAAAAACGGGGGCATTTTTCCACTTCAGATGCATTGATTGACTTCCTGAATGGATTTGAGGAAACACGCCTCAAATCCATTGCGCAAAGATTTTCGCCATATTTGGCAAAAAACCTTGCGCCTGAACCATTCAAATATTACGTTTTTGAATGGTTCAGCAGGCATTAATGAAGCTTATTGTTTTTTAACCTGCCGCCCCGCCGCTTGCGGGAACGGCAGCGGCTGCCGGAGCGGATGCCCTATCCCGCGCCCACGCGGCAGAGGCAAACAGCCGGAAAGAAGGATAAAACCCGCGCATCACCGGCAGGACTGGAGAAAAGAGGATAGAATGGAATTAAGAGAGATGTTAGAGCGGCTGACCGCCGCACCCGGCCCCGCGGGGCGGGAGGATGCCGCCGCCGATGTGGCGGCAGAGCTGCTGCAGAGCTTGGGCGAGGTAAGCCGCACCACACTGGGCAGCGTCGTCTGCAAGCTGCCCTGTGGCAGCGCCGACGCGCCGCTGATACTGCTTGAGGCGCATCTGGATCAGGTTGGTCTGGTGGTAACCACCATTGAGGATGGCTTTTTGCGCATCGCCAACTGCGGCGGCCTTGACCGTCGCCTGCTGCCCGCCACCCCGGTGGTGGTGCATACCGCCGGCGGCCCCCGCAAAGGGGTGGTCTGCTCGGTGCCGCCCCACCTGAAAGAGGAGGGGGACAAGCCCCCCAAGCTGGAGGAGATGGCCATCGACGTGGGCTACACGCAGGAGCGGGCGACCGAGCTGTTTGCCCCCGGCGACGCCATAACGCTGGATGTACAGGGCTGCATCGAGTTGCAGAACGGGCGCGTCTCTTCAATGGCGCTGGACGACCGGGCGGGCTGTGCGGCGGTGATACACGCGGCCCAGCTTGTGGCCCGGCAGGGCAGCAAAAACCGTGTGGCGGTGCTGCTTTCCGCCATGGAAGAGGTGGGCGGACATGGGGCGGCCACGGCGGCCTATGGCCTTGACCCCCAGCGCAGCTACTGCGTGGATGTTTCCTTTGGCGACTGGCCGGGGGTGGCTCCTCACAAGAGCGGCAAGCTCGGGGGCGGCCCAATGCTGGGCTATGCGCCGATTTTAAGCCGCAGCCTCAACGCCCGCCTGCATGAGCTGGCAGAGCGGGAGGGCATCACCCTGCAGCGCGAGGTGATGGGCGGTGTTACCGGCACCAACGCCGATAAAATTGCCATAGCCCGCGGCGGCGTGGCCACGGCGCTGCTGTCTATCCCGCTGCGCCATATGCACACCGGGGCCGAAACCATCGTTTTTTCCGACCTGGAAGACACCGCCCGCCTGCTGGCCGCCGCGGCCTGCGACGATGGGCAAGTATAAGAAGGGGAGGGAAAAAAGATGCTGTCACTGATTGAAGCGCTCTGCGCCCTGCCGGGAGCCCCCGGCAACGAGGATGCGGTGCGAAATTACATTACCGAAAGTATAAAAGATTACTGCGATTACAAAATAGACCCCCTGGGTAACATCATCGCCCACAAAAAGGGCAAGTCTGCCGCCGCCAGGCTGCTGCTGCTCTCCGCCCACATGGACGAAGTGGGGCTGATTATCACCGCCGTGGAGGAAAGCGGCCTGCTGAAATTCACCGCCCTTGGCGGCGTCGACGCTTCGGTGATGGCTGGGCGGCGGGTGTTCATCGGAGCCGCCGGGGTACCCGGTGTGGTGGGCACCAAGCCGATTCACCTGCTGGAAAGCGAAGAGCGGGAAAAGCCGCTGAAGGCCGATACCCTCTGCATCGATATCGGTGCGGAAAACCGGGAGAATGCCCTTGAGCTGGTGGCCCCCGGCGACACCGCCACCTTTGAGCCGGGCCTGACCGAGTTTGGCGACGGGCTGGTGCGTGCCAAGGCGCTGGACGACCGGGTGGGCTGCGCCCTGCTGATAGAGCTTATCCGCGGCGAGCTGCCCTATGACTGCACCTTTGCCTTCACCGTGCAGGAGGAAACCGGCTGCATCGGCGCAAAGGCCGCCGCCTTTGGGGTGGAGCCGGATATCGGCATCGCCGTTGAAACCACCACCGCGGGGGATATTGTGGGAACCGCCCCGGCCCGCCGGGTGTGCAGCCTCGGGCGCGGCCCGGTTATCTCCTTTATGGATAAGGGCACCATCTATGACCGGGGGCTGTTTGATACGGCGGTGGCGGTGGCCCGCAAAAGGGACATTCCTTTTCAGGTAAAGGAAGGGGTCTTTGGGGGCAATGAATCCCGCAGCGTGCAGACCGCTGCCGCGGGAGCCCGCGTGCTGGCCGTTTCGCTGCCCTGCCGGTATCTGCATTCGCCGGGCAGCGTGCTGGCAAAGAAGGATTTGCAGCCCACATTGACGCTGCTGCGGGGGCTGATAGAAAAGCTGGGCGGATAAAGCTGCCCATGCATCGCTCCGTATTTATCAATTGCATCAGGCGGGCGGCCAGAGGCCGTCCCCCGCCATATTTTGCGGCTGCGCAACCCTTCGGCAGCCGGAGAGGACATTCTATGATTGAACATTTTTTTGATATAGACCCACGGGTTGCAGAAGCGGCCCGGCAGGCCGAGGCCCGCTGCGCCGGACCCTTTGCCGCAGTGGATAAAACCGCCGAATACAACGGCTGCAAGGTGCTTGCGGCCTTTATCAACAACGGGGTAAGCGAGGCCTGCCTCAAGGGTTCCACCGGCTACGGCTATGACGATATGGGGCGGGATAAGCTGGATCAGGTCTTTGCCGCCGCACTGGGGGCAGAGGACGCCCTTGTGCGCCACACCATGGTTTCGGGTACCCATGCCCTTGCCACCGCCCTGTTTGGGGCGCTCTCCCCCGGTGATCGGATGGTTTCGGTGACCGGGCAGCCCTACGACACGCTGGAAGAAACCATTGGCCTGCGCGGGCAGGGAGATGGTTCGCTGATGGAGTGGGGGGTAGAGTACCGGCAGGTGGAGCTGCTGCCCGACGGCAGCCCCGACCATCCCGCCATCGCCCGCGAGGCAGCCGGGGCCAGGATGATTTACATCCAGCGGTCGCGGGGCTACAGCCTGCGGCCCACCCTCACGGTGGAGCGCATCGGCGAGATTGCCCGCACCGCCAAGGCCGCCAATCCGCAGGTGGTGGTGATGGTGGATAACTGCTACGGCGAGTTTGTAGAAACCGCCGAGCCTACGCAGGCAGGGGCCGACCTGATTGCCGGGTCGCTGATTAAGAACCCCGGCGGCGGCATCGCCCAGACGGGGGGATACATCGCTGGGCGCAAGGCGCTGGTGGACCGCTGCGCCGCCCGGCTCACCTGCCCGGGCATGGGTCGCGAGGTGGGCTGTACCCTCGACCAACTGCGGCCCATGTATCAGGGGGTGTTTTTTGCCCCCACGGTGGTGGCTTCGGCGGTCAAAACAGCAATATTTGCCGCCGCTCTCTTTGAGCAGTTGGGCTTTGAGGTGAACCCCGGCCCCGAGGCGCTGCGCAGCGACATTATACAGTCGGTGCTGCTGGGCGGCCCCGAGCGGCTGGTGGCCTTCTGCCGTGGGATACAAAAGGGCTCGCCGGTGGATTCCTTTGTGGCGCCCGAGCCTTGGGCGATGCCCGGCTACGAAAGCCCGGTGGTGATGGCTGCCGGGGCGTTCACGCTGGGGGCCTCCATCGAGCTTTCGGCCGACGCGCCGCTGCGTGAGCCTTACGCCGCCTTTTTGCAGGGTGGGCTGACCTACCCCAGCGGCAAAACCGGGGTGGTGCTTGCGGCGCAGGCCATGCTGGAGCAGGGCCTGCTGGAGCTGCCCACGGCCTGACCCGCCTCCCAAGAGTTTGCATTGACACCGGTGGGGCAGGATGATAGAATAGTAGGGCAACTGCGGATGTGGCGGAACTGGCAGACGCGCCAGACTTAGGATCTGGTGTCCCCGACGTGCAGGTTCGATTCCTGTCATCCGCACCATAACATTAGGTCAAAATAGATGCAGGGCTGTAAAACCCAGTGTTTATGCGGCCTGACGAGGGTTTTGAATGAAAATTTCAGAACCCTCGTTTTTCATAGATGCACCCTGCTTTTTTACGAAAAGGCGGGGTGTTTCTCTTTTTAGGCTGGAGTGAGTCCGGCAGACAATTTCATAAAGCCAATACCCTACAGGGCAATTTTAAGCGGCTGTGTTCTTCGTAATCGAAAAACACAGCTGCTTTTTTGTTGCCCAAAAACGAAAAGAAAGGACTGATACACCGTGAAAAAAGAACTGACTACCCTCCGCTTATGGAATCCTCTGTTCCCTCATATCTACCCCCGAAACGAATGGGGAGATTTGGAGAACGATTCTATAGATTTAACCGCTGGGGAAATTTTAGAATACGAGGATGAAATCCTTAATCTCATTGAAAGAGAAAAGCTGGCCGATGAGGGCGAGCGTGGCCTCGCTGTTTACCTTGATGACGACCTCAGCCGAAAGGTGTACAGCATCAATCCCTCTGTAGAGGAATGGAACGGTGAACTATGGGGCGTTACGGAGGTGCAAACCTACGGCGACCTTTCTCCCTCTGAACTTTCGGAACTGACCGACTGGCTCTCCGGGCAATTTTCCGATGGCTGGGGCGAGGGGCTGGAGCAAAAGGAAATCAAAGTGGATGACGGTGAGCTGTATATCAGCTTTTGGGACAGCAGCGACCGCTTCTTCATCCAGCCGGAGGATGAACTGAAAAACAGCCAATCCCCCGGCTTCGGCATGGCGATGGGAGGTCGATAGTATGGCGGTGCTTCATGCGGCAACACAGAAATATGAGCTTTGCGAACTTGACGGAAAGCCTGTGGCGTTCACCAATATGCGCCTCGATAGGGAGACTGTTCCCGATGGGCTGTACTGTTACGATATCCGTGACTCGGATAATCTGGACGGCAGCTGCGCTCAGATAAAGCCTATTGTGATTGTGAACCATTGGGGAACCATCCTCTCAAAATCGCCGTTCCCGCTGGACGAGCATTGCTCCTATTACCCCGAGGCGGATATGAACTATTTAGGAACTACGGTATCCCTTCAGGATTGGCTGGACTTTGATGAGGCAGTCTTTATGGAACAACAGAAAAAAGAAACAGGCATGACGATGGGAGGAATGAGCGGATGCCAAACCATGTAACCAATATTTTAAGGGTGTCCGGCGATCCGGAAAAGGTCAGCGCCATGTTCGAGGCCATCAAAAACGATGAAATCGGTCTCGGCAGTATCGACTTTAACAAGATTATCCCGATGCCGAAAGCCCTCGATATCGAATGCGGCTCCCGCACAGATCGGGCAATGAAGCTGTACAGGGCGTTTCGTGAGGAATGCGCCGCCCTTGCCCTCGTCCATACACTCAATCCCGACTATGCGGCCCGGACAGGAACCACCCACGATGGCCGTGTGGCCGCTTTGGTGAGAAAGTATGAGGCCATGATAAAGCATGATTCCGGCTTGCTGCAGCTCGGTGAGCGGTGCTACCGGAACATCAAGGACTATGGCCACCCTGCATGGTACAGCTGGTGCAACGCCAATTGGGGAACCAAGTGGAACAGCTACGGCTACCACGATTATACCGAAAAGGACTTTGACGGCAGCACCATCGAATTTCAAACCGCATGGGGCTGTGCCTTTCCGGTCATTGAGACCCTCGCCGAGCGCTATCCTGATTTGCACTTCGAGCTGAGATGGGCAGATGAGGACTTCGGCTACAATGTCGGCGAAAAGGAATATGAGGATGGCATGGAAATCAACTCCCACATCCCCAATGGCGGCTCCAAGGAAGCGCTGGAGCTGGCCGCTGAAATCCATGCTGTTGATCTGGCCGAGATGGGATATCTCCTCAACGAGTCGACAGGCGAATATGAATACCACGATCCGGATGAGTCGATGTCACTGAACATGCAGTGACGGTCGGCTCTTTCTTTCCAGAGGGAGCCTGTAAATAAAAAGTCAAGTCCTTTTTGAGAAAAAGAGCAAATTTTTTTAGGGAAGAAAAAGGTGTACAGCAAATAAAGCCGCCACAAAGAGATTTTTGCGCCAGCTTGGAAAGGGGT
>JAEWWW010000001.1 GCA_023396215.1 Bacillota bacterium
ACGGTTCCGGTGGTCCAGTACCAGGGCGGCGCTCAAAGCGTCCGAAACCCCTTCGGCAATGCTGCTGTCCAGCTGCGAGGCGGGGGGCAGGTTATCCTGCTTGGCGCGGTCGGCGGCGTCGGTGGGCATGGTGCCGGTAAGGGTGCGGTAAAGCACGGCGGCGGCGCTGTAAACGTCGCTCCAGCTGCCCTGCTCACCATTGCTGCTGTACAGCTCGGGGGCGGAATAGCCGTGGAACAGGCCGTTTTTTACCTCCCCGGCGCAGCCGCGCAGCGCGTGCACCCCAAAGCCCCAAAGCCACAGCTTGCCCGAGGTATCAATCAAAATATGATCGGGGCAGATGCCGCCGTGTACCACCCCGCGGCCATGCAGGTGCGAAAGGCCGGTAAAGAGGGGCATAAACAGCTTTTTGGCCGCCTGCCAGGTCAGCGTACCGCCGCTGCGGTTCAAAAACTCGCCCAGTGTCAGCATCTGGGCATATTTAAAGACGATGTAAACGGTGTTGTTTTCCTGAATGACAGCCGAAACAGGCACCACCGGCTCGCTGGGGGGCGCTTTGGCAAGTACCTGCGCCAGCTCCTCAAAGTCGGCCAGAAGGCTCTTGTATTCGCCAGCGCCGTCCTCGTTTACCAGCAGGCTCTGGTCGGAGTGGCTGCGGTGTACACAGCCGGTGGGGAAAAACTCGCGGATCCAGACCTTGGCCTCCTGCTGGTGGTCAAAGCCCAGATAAAGGGCGCTTTCACAGTCGTGCGAAAGCAGCCTGCCCACGGTATAGCGGCCCTGCAAAAGGGCTCCCGGGGCGATATAGTCAACATGATAGGGCGAATCAGGCCTGTATCCGCAAAGCGGGCAGGGCTGTGTGCGGTCTTCGGTGGGGGACATACACCCCATGCATAGCTTGACATCGGTTTTTTCCATTAAGATGTGTCACGCTCCCGACAAAGATAACTGCACTTGCTGGAGGCGAAGAACCCGCTGACAGAGAAACAGCAGGGGCAGGGGGGTTACCCCGCAAGCCTCTGTATTCCCCCGGCGCGGCTGCGCCGAACCGTTTGATAACCCTTGGGGCTCCGTCACGGCGGCAGGCCGCCCGTCCAGAGAGAAAAGTTACCTGTATTATGCAGTTTCAACCGAGGCCGCATCCTGAAGGTTCAGATGCTCAATCGCCCATTCCCGCAGCTTGTATTTTTGTATCTTGCCGCTGGCGGTCATGGGGAAAGCCTCCATAAACGCCACGTAGCTGGGCACCTTGTGCTTCGCCATATTGCTGCGGACAAAATCCTTCACAACCTGCTCGGTGAGTGCTTCCGGCTCTTTGGGGATGATGCAGGCCATAATCTCCTCACCGTACTGCTTGCTGGGTACACCGATAACCTGCACGTCCTTGACGGCAGGGTGGGTGTAAAGGAATTCCTCAATCTCCTTGGGGTAGATGTTTTCGCCCCCGCGGATGATCATATCCTTGATGCGTCCCGTGATATTATAATAGCCTTTTTCATTGACCATTGCAAGGTCTCCCGTATGAAGCCAGCCTTCGCTGTCCACGGCCTGTGCGGTGGCCTCCTCCATCTTGTAGTAGCCCTTCATCACATGGTACCCTCTGGTGCAAAACTCGCCCGCCCGCCCGGGGCCCACCGTTTCGCCGGTTTCGGGGTCCACCAGCTTGGCTTCCACATGGGGCAGGGGCCGCCCCACCGTGCTCACCCGCAGCTCGATGGTGTCGTCCGGGGTGGTCTGGGTGCAGACGGGGGAGGATTCGGTCTGCCCAAAGGCGATGGTAATTTCCTTTGCGCCCATCTTATCCACCACATCCTGCATCACCTTGACCGGGCAGGGCGAGCCCGCCATAATGCCGGTGCGCAGCCTGGGAAAGCGGAAGTTCTGAAACTCGGGGTGCTCCAGCATGGCGATAAACATGGTGGGCACGCCGTGTACGGCGGTGCACTCTTCATCCTGCACCGCCTGCATCACCTGTAGCGGGCGGTAATACTCGATAGGCACCATCGAGGAGGCGTGGGTCACACAGGCCATGATGGCAAGCACCAGCCCGAAGCAATGGAAGAACGGCACCGGGATGCAAAGCTTATCCTCGTGGGTCAGCCGCATACAGTCGCCGATGCTCATGCCGTTGTTGACGATGTTGTAGTGGGTAAGCATCACGCCTTTGGGGAACCCGGTGGTGCCCGAGGTGTACTGGATGTTGATTACGTCATGGGGGTCGAGGCTGTGGTAGAGCGCCTCAAACTCGGCATGGTCGACGCTTTTGCCCCAATGCTCCAAATCATTCCAGTGCACCATCCCCTCGGGGCAGTGAGCGCCCGCGTAGATGACCGATTTCAGGTAGGGCAGCGCAGGCTCATCCAGCTGCCCCGGCTTGCTGGTTTTCAGGGTGGGGCAAAGCTCACCTATAATCTGCAGATAGTCGGCGTCCTTAAAGCCGTCGATGAGTATCAGCGCCTTGGAGTCGGATTGCCGCAGCAGATATTCCAGCTCGAATATCTTGTAGCTGGTGTTGACCGTCACCAAAACCGCTCCGATTTTGGCGGTGGCAAAGAGGGCAATCAGCCATTGAGGCACGTTGGTGGCCCAGATGGCCACATGGTCGCCCTTGCCGATGCCCACCGCCATCAGCCCCTTGGCAAAGCGGACGCACTCCTCGTCAAATTCCTTCCAGGTGCGCTGATAGGGGCGGTCTATGTATTTGATTGCTGTTTGGTGGGGGTATTTGTCGGCAACCTGCTCCAGCAGCCTGCCCACCGTAATACTTACCAGTTCCTTCATGCCCAATCCTCCCATACAATTGTTACGTTATCTTAGGGCGTTTCTGAAATCAGAAAGCCCCTGGTATCACGCCTCAGCGACGGTTTAGAATCAAAAAAGGCCTTCGTCTTCTGTTTCAGAAGACGAAGGCCTTGCCTCCGCGGTACCACTTCAATTGGTGTCATTACACCCGCTCATCCGGCGTCAAAAAACGCCTGCCCCTGTTACCGGTGGGGTGCCGTTCCTGCCTACTGCTATTCAGCGGACCGCTCAAGGGTGAGTTCATCGGGGGCCTTTGCCGCTTTTCAGCTACCACGGCTCTCTGTAAAAAGGGTTGGCCAACTAATAATCCCTGTCATTGCGTTAAGTTTATGCAGTTGTACGATGTTGCATCTATATTATCAGCCGCGGGGGTGGTTGTCAACGGCTGCCGCATAAAATTTTTTGCAGACTGCGCCCCTCAAAACAGCTTATACAACAGCCGCCCGACGACGCCCGCAGCCGAAAGAGTGTAAACCGCCGCCATCAGCGCCTTCCAGCCCGGCTTGGGCTGGGCAGCGGCAGGGGCGGCCTGCACCACCGCCACCGCCTGTACCGGTTCCTCCTCGGGCGGCGGGCTTTGCGGCTCGGGCACGGTGGACGAAGAAGCCGCCGGGGGGCTTTTACTGCCCGACGCGGCGCGCGGGGCGGCGCTGCTCTGCCGGGCCGCCGATGCAGAAGCGGAGGATGATGACGACGAGGACTTCTCCTCCTTTTGCTTTTCGGGGGGCTCGCGCTTGGTGGAGCTGCCGCCGCCGGTGGTCTGCTCCGAGCTGCTGTTGCCGCTGCCGCTACCGCTGCTGCCGTCGGGGGCGGGTTCAGGCTGCTGCTCGCCTGCCAGTAGCGCCTCTCCGGCAAAGCGCACCTGCGCCAGATGCAGGCGGCCGATGGTTGGCTGGGGCACCGGCCCGGCTGCGGTATCTATGACGGTAAAATCCCGCAGGGTTACTTTGATATATTTGGCGCCGGCGGGCAGATCGGCGGCATATTGCTCGTAGTACTGCACAATGCTTCCGCTCTCGGTAGCGGCGGTCACGCTTTTCAGCGAGAGCTGCACCGGCACAAAATGAACGCCGTCGGCCGACGCATAGGCGTTTGCGCCGATAAACTCGTCATGGCTGTGGCTGCAGGCGGCGTCGACAAAGGAAAGGCGGTACATGTTATCTTGAAAAAACTTCATGGTTTGGCTGCCAATATGCAGAAAAGCCCTCCCTTCGGGGCAGAAGCGGGTACGGTAACGGGGCTGCTCCAAAGCAGAGGGGGAGTAGGCCCCCAGCATGTATTTCAGGTCGGGCTTTTGGGTGGCGAAGGTTCCGGTTCTGCTGTAAATGGCAATCTCCACCGACTCGGCCCCCTGTATGGTGTACACCACGCTGGCAGGCTGGTGAGAGGAAACCATCAGCAGGCTGCCGCCATCGGGAGGTACCGGCCAGAACCGGCTCGGGTCGGCGCCGGCAGCAGGCGGGGAAAAGTTGCTGTACTGTGCGTAAGCAAGAGAAAGACCGGTGCAATCATCCACTAAAAAGGCGGCTGAGGCTGTGACTGCAAGCAGAAAAAAAGCCGCTGTTGCCAGCAGCAAAGCTACCCCTGTTCGCATAGCTATGCTCCCCCATCTGTCTTTTGCCATTCACCGGGCCTTTGCGGGCTTCAGGCTGTCAAAAAAGCCGCCGGGCCATAAAATGGCTGCGCCCTCTTACTGGCTTTGTTGGCGGTACTTGCAAATTTCGGTCGCATATACCCCATATGCGTACGTCTTTGCCGCGTTTGCCGCCTCGCCCCCGGGCGGTTTTCGCCGCCTGCCTGCTCTGGGCCTGTGTTTTGCCCTCCATCCCTCGCTCAGGGCAGGGGATAAAGGCGTGAATGACATATTTTATCTTTTCCTATATTTTACAGCATTTTTGTAAAAAATCAATTAAAAACGGATATTATTGTAAAAAAACCGTGAAAAACAAAGACCTCCACCGGGCACAGCCAACGGTGGAGGAGGGGGAGGCATCAGCAAAATAATTTGGACGCCAGGCCCTATGGCAGCGCCCCGCAGGGCAGGGATATCATGGCGCCCTGCCATCAGGCAGGTGGCCGCTCAGTGTGGCCCTTGTTGTCCAGACTGCCAAATATGGGCGGGGCCTCAAATTCCACCAGATGCACCAGCAGGGCCTGCACCTGATTAAGGTCAGCATAAATGTCCTGATAAGCGCCATAGCGCGCCAGCCCCGGCAGCCGGGCCACAACGGCGGTAATGGTTTCCAGATAGTTGTGGCGAATATAACGCGACATCCGGTGCTCCGCCTGCGCCCACTCGTCCGCAAACGCCTCAAGGCCTTCCTCCAGACCGTCGTAATCCTCCGCCTCCATGGTCTGCTTCATGCTGTCGAGGGTCTCCAGCAGTTGGGTGCTGTTGTGCCTTAGGTCAAACATAATCCACACATTCAGCCCCAACAGGATGAGGAGGATGGCAACTGCGGCGAAAAAACGTTTCATACAAAACCCCCATTAAAGGCGTACTGGCATTACGAGGAACAGGCCGCGGAGAGATGCGCCGTAAGTGGCAGGCGTATCAGCGCCGCTTCTCTTTTGGCACCAGCAGATATTCCGCATTGCTGTCGCAGAGCATCAAAAACACATCCTTGACCGCAAGGTTGTTCTCTTTCAGGCGTTTTTCCAGCCAGTCGGCACGCAGGTTGCAGGTCTTAAGCCCCTCGGGGATAAGCTCGCCGTCGCTGATGACCACCGCGGGGGGCTGGCAGTCGTCGGTGGGGGTTGGCAGGTTCATCGCTTTGGCGCTGAGGTTGCGGGACTGGAAGTTCTGGTACACCGAAAGCTTGCCGTTGGTTTCCACCACGGCATAATCCACATCGCGAATATCAAAAATGCCCGCGCCGCGCAACTCCTCCATCAGGTCGTCCACCGAAAAGCGCAGGTCGGCCATTTTTTTTTGTTCAATCTTGCCGTTGCGGATAACCGGCACCGGGTTGCCCGAGATGAGCTTTCTGGCGGTTCTGCTTTTCAGCGAAATCATCGAGGTAAAAATCTCGAAGCAAACCAGCAGCAGAATGGGCGTTACCCCCGCTATCAACGGCACGGAGGTTTCCTCAATGGGCAGGGTGGCGATGTTTGAAATCAGTATTGTAATCACAAGCTCGGTGGGCTGCAGCTCGCCCAGCTGCCGTTTGCCCATCAGGCGAAGGCCAATGACAATAATGATGTAAAGAACCAGCGTTCTTACACTGAGAACAAACATAAGCTCCCTCCTTTGCGCACTCCCCGTTATTATTCGCCTCTGGCATGCGGATATTCCGGGTCTGCCCAGAAGTGAATTTTGTGTTTTTGAAGGCCGGCTCCGACAAAGCCCGGTCTTTTTGCTTTTTGGGGGCGCCGGCGCTGAATAAATCTGCCGCAATTCAGGGCAGAATACCGCTGACAGGATATTGCGCAAAGCCGCTCCAAAAGGGACTGTTTTGCCGCCCCGCGCTGCACATCCGCGGCTCGATGTAAATTTTTTCTTTGAATTTTTATTTTCTGATGCAAAGCGGCCGTTGCCAAAACACGGATAAAACCACTGCAATCATTTGGCAAAAAACCTTTCAAAGTTTTTTTTTGGCTTAGGGTCGCAGCCGGGCAGAAAAGATATTGTAAGCCAAGCCACAAAAAGTTAAACTACCATGATATTGCCTACGATAATAATCCGGCTTTGAGAAAAATTAATGTTAGAACCGTATGCAACTTTCAAATCGCATTCGCGGCGTTTTGCCGGTTTGCTTTTCGGCGCCTCGGGCTGGCGAAACCCGGCGATGCATACAGCATTGCCGCAGCTCGCTTGCCCGATAACCGAAAAAACCCTTAGCAATCTCATTGTTTAGAGATTGGAAAGTTGCCTGACAATTTTTTGATACTTTGCGGTTTTGCATCAGAACTTAAAGAATAAACGGAGGCTTCAATGAAAAAGATTTATCGATGCTTTGCGTCAATTGTTTCGGTAGCCGTACTGGGCACTCTGGCGTTGATTATACATGTTCAGAGCACCATCCCCGACAGGTTTACCCTCATACAGGGCCAGCAGCTTGAGCTGTCCTCTATATTTAAAATATCACAGGCCAGCAGCGGTTCTATCTTCCCCCCCGAAGCCTATGCGGCAGCGGGCAACAGCTATCAGGTCGACCTGAAGATGCTGGGCAGCGTCAACCTGAAAACAGTGCGGGTCGACGTGGTCGAGCGCAAGATGGTGGTTCCCGGCGGCAACCCCTTTGGCATTAAGATGTTTACCGAAGGCGTTATTATTGTGGGGCTCAGCGACGTTCCCTCAGGAGGGGTGCGCAGCAACCCCGCCAAGCAGGCGGGCATCAAATTGGGCGACATTCTGCTGGAGATAGACGGTACGCCGGTCACCAGCAACACCCAGGTGGGCAAGCTGGTTTCTCAAAGCGGCGGCAAATCCATGGAGCTTAAGGTCAGGCGCAACGACGCCAACTATACTTTTAATATGGTTCCCATAAAATCGGATATCGATGCAAAATACCGCGCCGGTATCTGGGTGCGGGATTCCTCCGCCGGTATCGGCACCATGACCTTCTACGACCCCGACACAGGCATCTTTACCGGGCTGGGCCACGCTATTTGCGACATAGACACCGGCGAGGTGATGCCGCTCAACAGAGGCGAAATTGTGAACGTTAACATCTCCGGCGTGCTAAAAGGGCAGGCGGGCGCACCCGGCGAGCTGCGGGGCGGTTTTATCAACGAACGCGTGCTGGGCAACCTGCTGGCCAACACCAACACCGGCGTCTACGGCAGGATGAACAACCCGCAAACCAAAACCAACTGGAACACTCCCATCCCCATCGCCATGCGCTACGAGGTGGAGGCAGGCCCCGCCACCATACTCACCACCGTGTCGGGCAGCGCCCCAAAAGAGTATGACATTATGATTGAAAAAATTGACCTTTCCGACAGCAGCCCCACTAAAAATCTTGTCATAAAAATCACCGACCCAGAGCTCATTGCCCAGACAGGAGGCATTGTACAGGGCATGAGCGGCAGCCCCATTATCCAAAACGAAATGCTGGTCGGTTCGGTCACCCATGTTTTTGTCAACGACCCGCAACGGGGCTTCGGGATTTTTGCCGAAAATGTGTATAATGGAGCAAATACTGTCTATTTTAACAATAAAGCAGCTTCTTAAGTCGGATGAACTGTTTACAAATGATAATTGTTTAACAAGTATTTTGTTTATTATTTTATTCGTCAAACTGTTGCAGGATTTTCCAGTATATGGTAACATTAGGTAGGACTAAATTTGTCAACAATGGAGGAATTAGCTTGAATAACAAAATGACGGTGCTCATTGCGGAGGACAACAAAGAATTTTGCACCAAGTGCTCTGCGATCCTCCGGAGCTACGGGTTCGAAACCATCCTGTCACCAAAGGACGGTATGAAGGTGGTGAATTACATCAAGGAATATCAACCCTCGGTGGTGCTCGTAGATGTATTTATGCCTCATCTCGACGCCATCGGTGTAATGAACGCCACCAAAAAGCAAGGCATTGGTGACAAACCTATCTTTATGACCATGTCGTCGTTTGACAATCCCATGCTGGAAAACGAGCTGATTCGCGCCGGCGCATCCTATCACTTCCTCAAACCCTTCGATGTGGATATACTGGCCGAGCGCATTGTCCAAATTTCGGGAATCAGACGGCAGGCGGGCAAAACCCCGGTGTCGATTTTCCCAAAAAGCGAGCCGGATTTAGAGCTGATGGTCACAGAAATTATCCTTCAGATAGGCGTGCCCGCGCATATCAAGGGCTACCATTATCTGCGGGAATCTATCATCCTTGCGGTCAAGGAGCCCGAGATTATCAACTCCATCACCAAGCTGCTTTATCCCACTGTTGCTAAGAACAATAACACCACCTCCTCAAGGGTGGAGCGTGCCATCCGCCACGCCATAGAGGTTGCGTGGGACAGAGGCGACGTCGATATCCTCAACTCCTACTTTGGGTACACCATTCACAATCTGCGGGGCAAGCCCACCAACTCCGAGTTTGTCGCCATGATAGCGGATAAGCTCAGGCTGCGGTTAAAAGCGGTCAACTAACCCGTGATACTTTTTAGATGTTTTTTAAAACAACACAGCCCCTTGTGGTGAAGCCTGCGGCTTACCACAAGGGGCTGTTTGATTTGTTGCCCGGAGTGGATGCGCACAAAAAAGAAGACGGACAGCAACTAAAAACTATAAAGCTGCGCCGTTGTGCTTTGTTTTTTCGAGTGGTATAATAATTAAACAGTAACACATATGATGCCCGCCTGCGGTACAGCTTGTTCTGCGCGGGCGGTGCCGCGCTGTCAAAAGCTTTGTTTTTCTAATTAGCATTTTATTTTGAAATATCGCGCAAAACCACTATTTTTAAAAGCCACCGGCGCGGCCCCAAACGGCCAGCCAAATCAGCCGGGTAGGGGAGGAGGAAGCAGCGGATGCTGAGCAGCCTTGAGCGTATTATCATTGTGGCGGGCCATTACGGCGCGGGCAAGACCAATCTGGCGGTGAACCTCGCGCTGGATTATCAAAAACGCGGTGAAGCGGTGACCCTCTGCGACCTCGATATCGTCAACCCCTATTTTCGCTCGTCAGATTTTCAGGACCTTGCCCGGGAACGCGGCATCGGGATGATTACCCCCACCTTCGCAGGCACCAATCTGGATGTGCCCGCCCTGAACGCGAGGCTGGACGTCGCCATCTCGGGTGGCGAGGGCAGGCTGATTGTGGATGTGGGAGGCGACGACGCCGGAGCCGCCGCCCTTGGACGGTACTGCGCCGGGCTTGCGCAGCAGGGCTACAGCTTTTTGTATGTGGTCAACCGCTCGCGCCCCATCACCGCCACACCGGAGCAGGCGGCCGAAATCCTGGGCGAGATTGAGCGTGCCTCCAGACTGCGGGCCACTCATATCGTCAACAACACCCATCTTGCACAGCTTACGACGGCAGAAACCATTTTGCAATCGGGCGGTTATGTCCGGCAGCTCTGCAAGCTGACAGGTCTTGCGCTCCTGTTTACCACCGCCCCGCGCCCACTGGCAGAAGCAGTGGGGGAAGAGTGGGGCGAAGGCAGGATTTATCCCATAGATATCCATGTAAAAGCACCGTGGTAAACCGAGGCGTGCCGGTATCCTTCCGGCAGGCTCCGGGGCATAATCCACACATCAATAAGGGGAGGAAACAGGTTTGGGAAAAATGACAGTAGACGAAAACGTCTGCAAAGGCTGCGGGCTGTGTGTACAGGTCTGCCCCAGCAAAATTATTGCGCTTGCCAAAAACCGGCTGAATGCCAAGGGGTATAACCCCGCGGAGGTGCTGAAGATGGAAAAATGCACCGGCTGCGCCATGTGCGGCATCATCTGCCCGGACAGCGCAATTACAGTGGAAAGGTAGTGAAGCCATGTCGGAACGAGTATTGATGAAGGGCAACGAAGCCCTGGCCGAAGCGGCCATACGGGCGGGCTGCCGCCATTTTTTTGGATACCCCATCACCCCGCAAACCGAGGTGGCGGCCTATATGTCCCGCCGTATGCCCAAGCTGGGCGGCACCTACCTGCAGGCGGAATCTGAGGTTGCGGCCATCAACATGGTGCTGGGCGCGGCAGCGGCCGGCGTGCGGGTGATGACCTCGTCCTCCTCGCCGGGTATCTCGCTGAAGACCGAGGGCATCTCTTACATAGCAGGCTCCGACCTGCCCTGCGTCATCATCAACGTGCAGCGCGGCGGCCCCGGTCTGGGGGGCATACAGCCCTCGCAGGCCGACTACTGGCAGGCCACAAGGGCGCTGGGCCACGGCGATTTTCATGTACTGGCCTTTGCCCCCAACAACGTGCAGGAGATGGTCGACCTGGTACAAAAGGCCTTTGACCTTGCCGATAAGTATCGCATGCCCGCCCTGATACTGGCCGACGGCCTGCTGGGCCAGATGATGGAGCCGGTGGCCTTTCCGGAGGAAAGCCGCGTGGCCCCGCCCGAAAAGCCGTGGGCGGTTACCGGGCACGGCGGCAAGCGCAGCCATAACGTGGTAAACTCGCTGCACCTGAAGCCCGAACGCCTTGAAGAAACGGTGAGAGAGCGCTTTGCCCGCTACGAGGCCATCAAGGAAAAAGAGGCCCTCAGCGAGCAGTATCTCACACAGGACGCCGACATTGTTGTGGTGGCCTACGGCGCCACCTCCCGCATTGTGAAATCGGCGGTCAATCAGGCCCGGGCCGAGGGCATTAAGGCGGGTATGCTCCGCCCCATCACGGTATGGCCTTTCCCCACCAAAGAGGTTGTGCAGGCCAGCGAAACGGCCAAAGCCTTTCTGTGTGTTGAAATGAGCATGGGCCAGATGGTGGACGATGTCCGGCTGGCGGTGAACGGCCGTCGCCCGGTTTCCTTCTTTGGCCGCACCGGCGGCATGGTGCCTTCTCCCGCCGAGGTTCTGGAACAGATTAAAGCGCTGGGAGGTACAAAATAATGGCTGTTGTCTATCAAAAACCGGCCGCGCTTACCGACGCGACCTTTCATTACTGCCCCGGCTGCACCCACGGCATCATTCATAAGCTGGTGGCCGAGGCGCTCACCGAGCTGAATATCGAGGATAAAGCGGTTGGCGTGGCCCCGGTAGGCTGCGCGGTTATGGCCTACGATTACTTCACCTGCGATATGGTGCAGGCCCCCCACGGGCGCGCGCCCGCCGTCGCCACCGGGCTCAAACGCGCCCTGCCCGACGGCGCCGTCTTTACCTATCAGGGCGACGGCGACCTTGCCGCCATCGGCACCGCCGAGATGGTGCACGCCGCCACAAGGGGCGAAAACATCACCATCGTCTTTGTCAACAACGCCATCTACGGCATGACTGGCGGGCAGATGGCCCCCACCTCGCTGCCGGGTCAGGTGACCCAGACCACCCCCTACGGCCGTGACGTTGCAACGGCGGGGCACCCCATCCGCGTTTGCGAGATGCTCTCCACCCTCGACGGTGTGGCCTATGCCGCGCGGGTCGCGGTGGATACCGTCCCCAACATCCGCAAGGCCAAGGCCGCCATCAAAAAGGCCTTTGAGGCGCAGATGAACCGGCAGGGCTTCACCATCGTCGAGCTGCTTTCCACCTGCCCCACCAACTGGGGGCTGACCCCTGTCGAGGCGCTGGGCTGGCTGCGGGAGAACATGATGCCCTACTACCCGCTGGGGGTCTTTAAAGACAAAACAGGGGAGGGCAAATAAGATGACGACCAACATGCTTTTTGCAGGCTTTGGCGGGCAGGGCGTCCTGTTTGCCGGTAAGATTGCCGCCTACTGCGGCCTTGTGGATGGCCGCGAGGTTTCGTGGCTGCCCTCCTACGGCCCCGAAATGCGGGGCGGCACCGCCAACTGCGGCGTCTGCATCTCGGATGAGCCGGTGGGCTCGCCGCTGGTGCTCACCCCCGACGCGCTGGTGGTGATGAACCTGCAATCCTATGAAAAGTTTATCGGCAGCGTTGTGCCCGGCGGCGTCGCCGTTGTGGACAGCAGCCTGATTAACAAAACCTGCGACCGTACCGATATTGCCGTTCATTATGTGCCTGCCACCGCTCTGGCCGCCGAGAAGGGGCTGGATAGCCTCGCCAACATGATTTTGATGGGCAAGCTTTATAAAGAAACCGGCTTCACCACGCTGGACTCGATAAAAACCGCGATGGAAAAAAGCATCCCCGCAAGCAAGCGGCACCTGATAGAGGCCAACCTCAGAGCCATCGAGTTGGGCGGCAGCTACTAAAAGTGGTCGATTATTGTTACAGCCCCTGCTGCTTTGCCGCGGCGGGGGCGCTGTTTTTTGTGTGTGGCTTCTGGATTTATGTGATGGTATAATAACCGTAAAACAGTTATTATACCATTATCTTAGATGCCCGCCTATGGCGATGGCGAATTATACCATGCCGCTTCGCGAGTGTGGTGTTTCATTGTAGAATGCGATGCCCACATCGCACCGATTGCTTACCACATTATCCGGCAGGGTGGATGGTTTGGAGGCGAGTGACCGCAGGTCGCCCCTACACCCGTGTATAGCCGTTGTAGGGGCGGTCTGTGACCGCCCGCATTCACACAACAAAATGCGGGGGCAACAGGCGACCATATAACAGGGGGGGATTGTATGTATCAACAGGACTGGATGATGCGGCAGATTCAGATGCTCGTGCAGTTTGTCGCAAAATTGTTTTGGGGCAAAGATTTCATTGAATACCAGATTGAAGATGATAACCACCTGTCGCAAACCGACTGTTTGTATAAAGATTTAAAGGTGCTGTTAGAAAACAGGGAGCTATGCAAAGCGGAGGACTTATTGTTTGAGCATCTTGAGAAGGACAATCAGGATTATTTAAAGCTTGCAATAGACTTCTACCAAAGCATCAATGAGTTGGACGACCCTGAATTGGAAGCCGCCAACTTTTCCAGAGAAGAAATCAAATCCGGTCTGGACGAAATCATGCGGGTATTTGGGCTTCCTCCATTCGCGGTGTGAATATTACTAAAATAATCAAAGGAGGCCGCACCATGCTCCAACTCGTCTTGGGCCGCGCCGGCACCGGAAAAACCACCTATATCAGGCAGCAGCTCTGCGAGGCGGCGGGGCAGGGCAAGCACTGCATTCTGCTGGTGCCCGAGCAGTTTTCCTTTGAAAGCGAGCGCAGCATCTACCGCATCCTTGGCATGGCGGGCATGGCCAATGTGGAGGTGCTCAGCTTCACTCGCCTGAGCGAAAGCGTCTTTCGCCGCCACGGCGGCCTCGCGGGGCGCCGGCTGGACGACACCTCCCGGCTGGTGCTCATGAGCCTTGCCCTCGACCAGGTGGGGGACAGGCTGCAGCTCTACCGCAGGCCGCTGGGCAACAGCTCGTTTCTGACCACGCTGGTGGAGGTAACCACTGAGTTTAAAAACGCCGGGGCCTCCCCCAAAGAGGTGGAGCAGGCCGCCCAATTGGCAGAGGAGCCCGCGCTGGCGCAAAAGCTGCGGGAGCTTTCGCTCATCTACGGGGCGTTTCAGGCGCTGGTGGAGCGCAGCTTTTCCGACCCGCTGGATGATTTGGCCCGGGCGGCCAGACTGGCCGAGGAGCACCGCTTTTTTGCCGATACCCACCTGTACATAGACTCGTTCATGTCCTTCACCGCCGCCGAGCACCGGCTGCTGGGGGCCATGCTTCGTGACGCCGCATCGGTAACCGCCGCCTTCTGCACCCCCGGTCTGGCAAGGGGGCAGCGGCCGGGGGTCTTTACCCCTGCCTCCAAGACGGCGCTGCGGCTGCTGCGGCAGGCGCGGCAGCAGGGGGTGGGGGTGCGCCCCACCGTGACCCTCACCCAGCCGGTGGGCTTTCAGAAGCCCGGCCTGCTGGCGGTGGAGGCGGTGGCGGGCGGCGACCTGCCCGCCGGGCAGCAGACCGATGGGGTGGTCATTGCCGGTGCGGCGGTGCCCTACGACGAGGTGGAGTATACCGCCGCCCAGATCTGCAATCTGGTGCGGGAGCAGGGCCTGCGCTACCGGGATATAGTAGTGCTGGTGCGGGATATGCAGCGCTACCGCTCGGCGGTGCAGTCGGTGTTTGGGCGGTACGGCATCCCGTATTTTTCCGACGAACGGGTGGATATCGAAACCCAGCCTATCCCCATCGCGCTGGTGGGCGCGCTGGAGGCGGTGCGGGGCAGCTATAAGACCGACGAGATTCTGCGGCTGGCAAAATCCCCCGCGTTGGGGCTTGCGCCCGCCGGCGTGGCGCGGCTCGAGAACTACTGTTACATCTGGTCGGTGCAGGGTAAGGCTTGGGAGACCCCCTTCGCCAACAACCCCCGGGGGATGTCCGGCCATATGAGCGAGGCGGATCAGGCGCTGCTGGAGGAGCTGAACCAGACCCGGGAACGGCTCATCCAGCCACTGGCGCGGCTGCGCGGCGGGCTGCGGGGCTGCACCGGGCGGCAGTTTGCGCTGGAGGTCTACCGCTACCTTGAGGCGGCGGGTTGTGTCGAAAACCTCCGCGCCTTCTGTGCCGGGCTGCCCACTGAGGAAGGCGCCGCGCTGCTGGATTTAAACAGCGCCATCTGGGATAGCCTCATGGGGCTGCTGGATGTGCTGGCCCATTCGCTGGGGGGGGCACAGTACCCGCTGGCCCGGTTCATCGACCTGCTGCGGCTGGCGCTGGCCAGCGTGGACATCGGCCAGATACCCCGCACCACCGATCAGGTGATGGTGGGCGCTGCCGACCGGGTGCGGCTGGGCAGGCCGAGGGCCGCTTTTGTGCTGGGGGTCAACGAAGGGGTGTTCCCGCCCCATGTGCGCCCCGGCGGGGTCTTTTCAGACGACGAACGCGAGCGCCTTGCGCTGGCCGGGCTGGAGCTTTCCCAGCCGGGGCTGCAGCGCGCGCTGGAGGAGCGATACTTCCTCTACACCGCCCTTTGCTGCCCCTCCGAATACCTTTTCGTCACCTACGCCGCCGCCGAGCCACAGGGCAAGCGGCTGGAGCCCTCGCTGATGCTGGCGCGGCTGATGAGCCGCCTGCCGGGGGCGCTGGCCTCCACCGCCGGGCTGGACGAGCTGGGGCGGATTGTCAACCCCGCCACCGCGCTGGAGCAGCTTGCCCGCAGCTACCGGCGGGCCGACCAGACCGCCGCCGCCATCAGCGATTATCTGGCCCGGAGCGACGACCGGCAGCTGACCGGCCGCCTGCAAAATCTGGGGCGGCAGACGGTCATCGAGGATATCACCCCTCACAACGCCCAGCGCCTGTTTGGGCGTGAGATGCGGCTCTCGCCCAGCAGGCTGGAGCAGTATTTCAGCTGCCCCTTTCAGTACTTCTGCCGCTACGGGCTGGGGGTGCAGCCGCTGAAAAAGGCCGAGTTTTCGCCGCTGGAGTCGGGCACCGTTATCCACCATGTGCTGGAAACCATCGTTTCCCGCTATGGGGGCAAGGCCCTTGCCCAGTTGGAGGAGGCGGCGCTGCGGGCCGAGATCATACAGATTATTCAGGACTACCTCGCCACAGTGGTGGCCGAGACCGACAGCCTGCCCCCCCGCACCCAATACCTCTTTGAGCGTCTGGTGGGCATCCTGACGCTGGTCATCCAGCGCTTGGGGGCCGAGTTTGCCCAAAGCGCCTTTGAGCCGGTGGGCTTCGAGGTGGAGGTGGGCCGCGGCGGCCCGGTGGCTCCGCTTCAGGTGCAGACCCCCGCCGGGGCCACCGCTTGGGTAGAGGGCAAAATCGACCGGGTGGATGTGATGCAAGATGGGCCCCAGCGGTATGTGCGGGTGGTGGATTACAAGTCGGGGCTGAAAAAGTTCCGCCTTTCCGACCTCTATTACGGGCTGAATATGCAGATGCTGCTCTACCTTTTTGCCGTCTGCGAGGGGGGGCAGGGCAGTCTGTCGGGCTGCGGCCCGGCGGGCATTCTGTACATGCCCTCACGGGCGCAGGTGCTCAGCCTGCCGCGCGAGGCCGACGAGGAGCAAATCACCAGCCAGCAACAGGCCACCCTGCGGATGAACGGCCTGCTGCTGGACGACCGCCGTGTGCTGGAGGGGATGGAGCAGAACCTCGAGGGGCGGTTTATCCCCGCGCGCCCATCCAGCAAGGGCGGGTGGGATATGCGCAGCAGCTCGGTGGCCACCGCCGAAGAGCTGGAGCAGATCAGAGAGCATGTCAAGCGGCTGGTAGGCGAGATGGCCGACTGCCTTGGCGAGGGCAAAATCACCCCCCAGCCGGTGGCCGAGGGGCAGGCAAAGCCCTGCGATTATTGTGACTACAGCAAGCTGTGCGATATCGGCCGCACCAACCGCTTCCGGGAGATGACGGCGCTTTCCCGCGAGGAATTTTTCGAGATGCTAAGTGACAAAAAGGATGGGGGAGAAGGCCATGGCGGTTAATTGGACGCCCCAACAGCAAAATGCCATCGAGGCCCGGGGGGGCAGCCTGCTGGTTTCGGCGGCCGCCGGCAGCGGTAAAACAGCGGTGCTGGTGCAGCGGGTCATCGGCCGGATGCTGGACCCCCACAACCCGGTGGACGCCGACCGGATGCTGATTGTGACCTTCACCAGCGCGGCAGCCGACGAGATGCGCCAGCGCATCTCCAAAAAGCTGTGGGAGCTGCTGGAGCAGTCCCCCGACGATAAAGCGCTGCTGCGCCAGCAGCTGCTACTGGAAAAAGCCAAAATCAGCACCATCCACGCCTTCTGCCTCGACCTGATACGGGAGCATTTTCAGCTATTGGATGTGGCTCCCGACTTTCGCATTGCCGACGAGCGCGAGCTGGAGCTGCTGCGGGCCAGAGCGGTGGAGGATACCATCGCCAGCCTCTATATGCAGGACGGGGACGGGGCGTTCTCACAGCTTGTGGAGCTGGTTTCCTCCACGAGGGACGACAGCCGCACCCAGCAGATTATGCTGCGGCTGTACGACTTCATCCGCTCACACCCTTTTTATGAGGACTGGCTGGACGCCAAGGCGGCGCTCTACCGAGTGGATATCCCGGTGGAAGAGTCGCCCTGGGGGCGGGTGCTGCTGGATTTTGCCGCACAGGGGGTGGATTATGCCCTGCTGCTCACCCGGCAATCGCTGGATATGATGGCCGGGGACGAGCAGCTCTATGGCGCATACAGCCCCGCCTTTCTGCTGGATTTGGCCCGGCTGGAGGAGCTGCGGGCCGCCGTCACCGCCGGTGTGTGGGACGGGGTCTACGACTGCCTTTCCACCTTCGGCTTCGAGCGTCTGGGGCGGCTGGTGAACTACGCCGACAAGCCCCGGCAGGATGCGGTAAAGGAAAACCGCGAGCAGGTGAAAAAGCTGGTGGGCAAGCTGCGTGAAAGCCAGTTTTGCGCCACCGCCGCCCAGCACCGGGAGGATATGGCTGATTTATGGCCCAAGGTTGCCACCCTCTTTGAGGCGGTCAAGCTGCTGGGGCGCAATCTGGACGCCCTCAAGGCCGAAAAAAAGCTGGTGGATTTCTCCGACTTGGAGCATCTGGCCATCCGCCTGTTGGTGGAAAAAACCGGGGACGGCTACCGACCCAGCCCGGCGGCGCTGCGCATCGCCGGAGGCTTCGAGGAGGTGCTGGTCGACGAGTTTCAGGATACCAACGGGGCGCAGGATTTCATCTTCAAGGCGGTGTCGCGGCAGGAGCAAAACCTCTTTCTGGTGGGGGACGTCAAGCAGAGCATCTACCGCTTTAGGCAGGCGATGCCCGAGATATTCATCCAAAAGAAGGAGCAGAGCCTGCCCTATAACGGCAGCGACTTTCCCGCAAAAATCATACTGGGCAAAAACTTTCGCAGCCGCAGCCAGCTAACCGGGGCGGTGAACTTTCTTTTTAACCTGCTCATGAGCAGAGAGATGGGCGAGATTAACTACAACGAGGAGGAACGGCTCATCCCCGGGGCCGAATACCCCGACGACCCGCAGGCGGGGGTGGAGCTGCACCTCATTGATGCCGAAGGCTCGGCCGAGGAGCGCACCCAGATTGAGGCCCGCTATGTGGCGGCCCAAATCCGCCGCCTGCTGGAAAGCGGCCTGACCGTCACCGCCAGGGAGGGGCAACGGCCCATCGCTCCCGGCGATATCTGTGTGCTGCTGCGCTCGCCCAAAGGGCGGATGCAGACCTACACCGATGCGCTGACCAAGGCGGGGGTGCCCTCCTGGGCCGACAATCAAAGCGGCTTTCTCACCACCGACGAGGTTTCGGCGGTGGTGGCGCTGCTGCAGGCGGTGGATAACCCCCTGCGCGACCTTCCGCTGGTGCAGGCGCTGCTGTCGCCCCTCTTCGGCTTCTCTGCCGATCGCATCGCCGCCATCCGGCTGGAGGCCCCCGGCAAGCCCTTTTATCTGGCGGTGACCGCCGCTGCCCAAAAGGGCGCTGCCGATTGCGCGCTTTTTCTGGATATCATAGCCCGGCTGCGGTGTGAGGCCGCAAGCCTGCCTGCCGACCGCATCATCCAGCGGCTGTACGACCTCACCGGCTTTTTGCCTGCGGTGCAGGCGATGGAGTACGGCAGCCTGCGCCTTGCCAACCTGCGCCTGCTGGTGGATTACGCCGGCGACTACGAGGGGCGGGGCTACCGGGGTCTGTGCGGCTTTGTGGGCTTTATCAACCAGTTGCTCCAGCGGGGGGGCGACCTCGCCCCTGCATCTGTAGCGGCGGTGGGGGCGGTGACGGTGATGAGCATCCACCGCTCCAAGGGGCTGGAGTTCCCGGTGGTGGTGCTGGCCGATACCGCCCGCAGCTTCAACAAGCGCGACCTGCGCGAAAACGCCCTGCTACACCCCACGCTGGGCTTTGCCTGTATGCGGCGCGGGGCCGGGGGGCTGCACCAGTTCACCACCCTGCCCATCGAAGCCATCAAGACCGAGGGGGAGCGCTCGATGCTCTCGGAGGAGCTGCGGGTGCTCTATGTGGCGCTGACCCGCGCCAGGGAGCGTATGCTCATCACCGCCTGCCCCGGCGATGTCGACAAGGCTCTGGCCGGGCTGGCAAGCCCCCTCGGCAGCGGCGGCGGGCTTTCGCCCTGGCTGGTACGCAGCGGCGGCAGCTACTGTGACTGGCTGCTGGCGGCGCTGCTGCACCACCCCGACGGCGCGCCCCTGCGGGAGCGCGGCGGTGCGGCGGTGGCCCCGGTGCAGGGGGCGCAGGGCAGCTTCCGGGTGGTGTATGCCCAGCCCGACCCCGACCAGCACCAGCCGGAGGCCGCCGCCGTCTGCCTGCCGCCAGCCGACCCCCAGCTGGTGCAGGAGGTTGCCCGGCGGGCGGCCTACCGCTACCCTTACCCCGAGGCGGTTGCCACCCCGGCCAAGCTTTCGGTTTCGCAGGTGGCGGCAGGGGGGCAGGGGGGCTTTTCGCACCCGCGCCGCCCGGCCTTTCTGGCAGGGGAGGGGATGACCGGCGCCGAACGCGGCACCGCCCTGCATAAGTTTATGGAGTTTGCCGACCTTGCCGCCGCAAAGGCGGATATACAGGCCGAGCTTGCCCGCCTTGGGGCCGCCAGCTACCTTTCGGCCGAGGAAGCGGCGGCGGTCGACCTTGGGGCGGTTGCCCGCTTTCTGCGCTCGCCGCTGGCGGGCAGGATGTTTGCCGCCCAAAAGGTTTACCGCGAGCTGCGGTTCCTCTGCGAAGCGGGCAGCGAGCTGCTGGCGCCTTACATCAGCCAAAATTGGGGCGATGAAAAAACCGTGCTGCAGGGCATGGCCGACTGTGTGTTCATCGAGCAGGACGGGGCGGTTATCATCGACTACAAGACCGACAAAGTCGGCAGCGCCGACCAGTTGACCGGCCTGTACCGCCCCCAGTTGGAGCTGTACGCCCTTGTGCTGGCCGACTATCTGGGCGTGCCGGTGCGGGAATGCTGGCTCTACTCCTTCGCGCTGGGCGAAGCGGTGCGGGTGGTTTAGGACGGGTCGATGCCTGCAGGTATGCTGTAACTTTGGACTACAGCATATAGAGGCCGTAGAGTGGCCGGATAATTCGCCTGTGGTCTATCAAGCAAAGAAAAACACCAGTCTTTTGACTGGTGTTTTTTCACACGAGAGTGAATATCTGCTGTTTCAAAATAATTTCTTTCCGTTTAAAATGCTTATGCCAAGTTCATGTGCGATGCTCCCTTGCTTAAACGGATTTATTTTTTCCACTGCACCGTCTCGCTTAAAAAATGTCCCTGTTCCTTTGAACCAAAATGTAACATTTGCTTTTAGGCATTGCTCACGAATATCCAGTACCCAATCATAATCACATTCACGAGCGTCACGCCCGCTTTCGCCGCTGACCGTAACATGCTCAACCCCATGAAGATAGGCAGACAAATCAATCGGTTCCAAAATTGGGGAACAAGCAACAAAACGACGTTTTATTGGATAAGACAGAAACAATGGTAGACGATAATCTGCTAAAGATTGGTTCTCAACTGTGCAGCCGATATTTACATTATCATAGCCGTCACCCCAGTCGGAGGGCAGTGAAACGGGGAAGCGGTCAATTCGCTTGGTCAAAATGAGAAAATCAATATCAGCCCTTTGTTTTATCATGCTCCAAGCGTCCTTGCGCCACTCATCAGCTTCGGGCAGAAAAAA
>JAEWWW010000022.1 GCA_023396215.1 Bacillota bacterium
TTTGGGGCGTGCGGGGGGGCGCGCCCCCCCCCCCCCCACCCCCGCGCTGCTTTACGCAGACGGTGGTTTGTTGGCCACCTGTGGTGGGCGTGAGATGCGGGGCGCAGGCAGCAATTATACCTGATACAGCAACTGTCCACCAGGTCTGCGCGAAAAGGGCGGGCAACTCCTATTCCCCTCCCGGGAGGGGTGGCCGGCGGGACAATGTGGGCATCACTCCCTAACAGAGGGCCAACCGTTGCCGCTGCCCCGCTCTCAGCACTTTTTTGCTTCTGTGCTCACCTGCCATAAGCAACGCCCGCCCCAACATGGGGCGGGCGTTGTGAGCTGCCAAAACCGGCAAGCTTTATAAAAGTATGCTGCCTTAAGCTGCGGCGGGCACGGCACTGGCATAAAGGTTGGCGAGGCTTTTGAAATCGGGGCGGCCCACCGACTGCATCAGGTATGCAGACTGGCTGGCCCCCGGCGCACGGTTGCGGTTGAGTGCCTCGATGATAGTGGGGATATCGCTGATGCCCATGCCGTGGCCGTAGTACCTTCCGCCGCCGAGGTCGATGACGTTTTCACCCTGCCACTGGGGGGTTTCGGGGTTGACATCCGGGTTGCGGATATAGAGCCGGTCGCCGGGCAGGAACTCGCCCCCGCTGCTCATGAGGCCAATCTCCCGCAGGCGGCGGTCGATATGGTGCCAGTTCATCAGCTCGATGCGGGGGAAGAGGCGGTCAAAAACCGCGGGGGGAAAGATATTGGCCAGCGCCTTGTAGTAAATGATGACCATGGCGGTGGCGCATTCGGTGCCGTAGGCCCTGCCATTTGTAAAGATATCGTTGATGGCCTGCGAGGCAGAGGCCCCCGGCTTCAGCAGCCAGCCCCCCTCCCGGGTAATCTGCCAGTAGTGGGGGTTGGCCTTGACGTTGCGGAAGGTACGGAAGCTCATCCCGCTGCTGTTGAGCCCGTAGCTTGCGCTGATAATCTCTTTGCGCATGCGCAGCTCAAAGCTGAGTTGGTTGACCGAGTCATAGCGGTAGCTGTGGCTGCTGTCAAACATCTTTGTAAGGATGGCCTGCTCGATGCCGCCCGCGGGGTAGGCCGATAAAATGGCGGCCTGATCGGCGGGCCTGCCTGCTATCAGTACCATTGCGCACCTCCCTGCCCCGCCTTCATGGCGTCTACCTGAACCACCACAGGGGTTTGTATCCATTTGTTCCACGCCGAAGGGTCGTGGCTGAACATCTGGTTGGAAAGCTTGGAAAGCTTCTCCTGCTCGTCGGGGGGTATCTGGTGGAAGTTCTCAAGCTGCTTTTTTTCCTCCTCGGTGAGGGGGGTCAGCGGCTTGCCGCTGTCGGGCGATACCCGCTTGCAGAGGTATTTTGCATCCAGATTGACGTCGCAGGGCTGGGGAGCGCTGGAAAACTGAAAATCCTCCCCGGTGAAGTAGATGTACTCGGTGTTCTCCTCCAGCCAATCGGTGAAGCTGCGGTAGGTGTCCTCCGGCATGGCCCCGCCGTTGGCGTTTGCCAGATTAGGCCCCAGCAGCTTTTGGGCAAGGGCGTTATCCTGCGCGTCGGGCGAGCGCAGATAATCGGCCAGCATGCGCAGCGCTTCGGGCTTCTGCCAGCGGAAGTAGGCCCAAATCAGGTCGTGGTTAAAAAGCCCCTGACGGTTGCGGCTGAAAATCAGCTTCAGCACCGGCTCCACCGAGCCGGCGTCGCCGTAGGTCTTGATAAGCACCGCCGCCGCCATATCGATGATGCGGTCGAGACCGGGGTCGTTGCCGTCCTGACTGATGCTGGTTTCCAGCATCCATTTCAGGGCGATGTAGCGGTTTTCAACATCCTCAAGGTGCTGGTGCCGGGCCAGCTTTTGCGAGAGGCTGTTGTTTTCCAATGTGCGGGCGCAGAGGATGGCCGCCACCTTGTTGCGGGTGCTGAGGTTTTCCAGCAGGCCGAGGCTTTCCACCTCTGGCAGCAGCACATACAGGGTGGGAAAAAACAGCTGCTCGTGGTTGACCGCGGCTACGGCAGCCCCACGGCGGTTGGCTGCCATGCGGCGGAACTGCTGCCTGCACCGCACCTCCCCCTGCTCCAGCAACAGGTCGTCCAGCGGGGTGCCCCTCGGGCTATAATCGGTCATGTTATTGCATCTCCCCTTTCGTTCATAGTACCATCATATTAAGAAAGAGGAGCTGTTGCCATTGCACGGTGCAAACGGCCTTGCCGGGCGGGGCTGCGGGCAAAAATAGCCTTGCAACCGGCACTGGGGGTGTGCTACAATCTAAGGCAGAGGTGATGAGGTTGGAGAACAAGGAACTGCTTGCCGCCATAGGCAAAATGATGGATGATAAGCTGGAAAACGCTCTTGACCCCATAAAGCAGGATATGTCTGAGATGAAGCAGGACATTGTCAGCATAAGACAAGACATCTCAGGGGTGGAGAAACGAGTTGCCGGAATAGAGCAGGATATTACCGGCGTAAAGCAGGATATTATCGGCGTAAAGCAGGATATTACCGGTATAAAACAAGAAATGACCGGTATGAAGGAGCAGATACAGGCCATTGACCAGCGCACCACCAAGATAGAGATTCATCTGGAAAACACCGTGGGCAAGACCATGCAGCTACTGCTGGAGGGCCAGCAGGGCATGAACCAAAAGTTTCGGCAGTTGGACGACCTCACCGAGAAGGTGGAGGACATACAGACCACCGTTGATGTGCTAAAGCGTCTGACCGCACCAGCCTGATACATAACGAATGGGATGGGGTAGCTCATCCTTGGGCGCTTGCATACTCTGCGGAATATGCGGGCGTCTTTTTCTGCGAAAAAGGACACGAAGCGCCGCACGGGCGGGACTAAGTCCCCATGTGCCCCCC
This sequence comes from Bacillota bacterium, assembly GCA_023396215.1. Taxonomy (GTDB): domain Bacteria; phylum Bacillota; class Clostridia; order Oscillospirales; family Ruminococcaceae; genus Heteroruminococcus. Next base: position 2,872 of record JAEWWW010000022.1, read on the forward strand.
TAGCAGGCGCTTGCATATTCTGCGGAACATGCGGGCGTCCTTTTCTGCGAAAAAGAACGTGAAGCGCCTCACGGGCGGGACTAAGTCCCCATGTGCCCCCCTAGCCTCCGGCGGGGTTGGAAGGGACTAATCGTACTGCCTGTAAAACCACCCCGGCGCCTGCGGGCGCCACCCCTCCAGGGAGGGGAATGAAGGGGCATAGAAAAAGACCGCCACGAGGGCGGTCTTTTGTGTGCGTGTAAGCCGTTTGCCAGATAGATTATCTGAGCAGCTGGAGAACGCTCTGGGGCTGTTGGTTGGCCTGAGCCAGCATAGCCTGTGCAGCCTGAGTCAGCACGTTCATCTTGGTGAAATCCATCATCTCTTTGGCCATGTCCACGTCTCTGATGCGTGCTTCAGCAGCGGTCAGGTTCTCGGTGGTTACGCCCAGGTTGTTGATGGTGTGGTCAAGGCGGTTCTGCAGAGCGCCCAGAGCCGAACGGTTTTTAGAAACGGTGTCGATAGCGTCTTTGATGGTCTGAAGAGCGTCGGCAGCGCCCTGCTGGGTGCTGATATCGATGCCATCAATACCCAAACCGGCAGCGCTCATGTCGCCAACCGAAACGGTAACCTTCTGGAAGTCATCGTTGGTGTCGCCGACCTGCAGGGTAAGGCCGCCACCAACATTGCCCTTTGCATCGGCTGCTACAGCGAAAGTACCTGTCTCTACACTTCCGGAAACAGCTTTAACATTAATGGTAACCTCCACGCCATTCCATTTTTCGAAATCTGCATGAGAAGCCGTTCCTGCCACAGCAGTTGCAACAAATTTGTAGATACCTGTGCCACTAGCAGGGCTAGATGTTGCATCCAAGCCAAAGGTAACGCCGGTAGCCGGTCCCGTGATACTTGCAACACCAGTAGCAGATATAGAAAAAGTAAAGCTATTTGTATCTACAAGCTTGCCACCAGAAACTGTTACACCAGTTGCATCAACAGTACCATTTGTAACGGCGTCTCCCGAAGCGGCACCTAGATACCCGCCCAGCCTGCCATTGAGCAGTTCAATGCCGTTAAAATTGGTGCCATCCGCGATTCTGTTGATTTCTTCCAGCAGGGCGGTTACTTCGTCCTGCAGGTTTTCACGGTTGAGCTCTGCATAGGTGCCGTTGGCGGCTTTGTTGGCCAGCTCGACCATACGGTTGAGCATCGAGTGAACTTCGGTGAGGGAGCCTTCAGCGGTCTGGATCAGCGAGATGCCGTCCTGAGCGTTGGCCTGTGCAACTTCGAGACCTTTAATCTGGGCTCTCATTTTTTCAGAGATAGCCAGACCAGCAGCGTCGTCGCCCGCACGGTTGATGCGGAAGCCGGAAGAAAGTTTCTCAAGGGATTTGCCAACTGCGTTGTTGTTGCTGTTGAGCTGTCTGTGGGCGTTGAGCGCCATAATATTGTGTTGAATACGCATAGGTTTTTTACCTCCATGTTGTTTTGTCGCAGGGTGGAATCCTTTCCTCCCTGTTTTAATTTTGTATGCTAAAGCCCCCGCCGTAACGGCCGTTATACAACGAAGGCATATAGCCATTTGTTTTTACGACTGCCTTTCCGGCTGTCTACTATATATATCGTTTGCTTTGCGGGGAACTTAATAGCCCTACAGGAAAATTTTTGTCAAATTTTGCGATGGCGGCAACAACGCAAAAACGCAGGGTACTCCGTCAGACGTGAGCGTTGGTTACGGCGGGCGACCACAGGTCGCCCCTACGGGTGATTGTGGGGTGGGTAGAGTTTACACGCCTACCGTTTGGGGTAGTAACAGTCTTCTTTCCATTTTAGGGGATTTTCGTCAATGTATTGCCATATCTTTTGATATTCCCGCTCATTGCGTATGATATGGTCATGAAATGACCTCTGCCATAAAGAAGAGCCAATCTGTTTTGTAACAGCACCCTTAAATTGCTGAATGATACGTGAAATTGTAGGGGCGACCTGCCGTCGCCCGCCGTCCCCCTGCAACAGAATAATCAGGTGTATGTGGTTGGGCATAATCACATATTTGTCAACTACAATACAATTGCCATAAACCGCGCCAATTCCCTTTACCTCATTTTTGATTGCCAAACCGTATTGAGATAATTGCTGTGGCTGTTCCGAATAGCCGGGAACCCCCCTTGCATTTTCCCACAACACTTCACGCATACCTTTAGTGCACATGGTTATAAAATATGCGCCACCCTGCGAGTAGTCATAATCTTTCAGCCGGTTGGGTTTTCTTTTCGCCAGTTCCATATTACAGCCGCTCCTATGAAATCAGGGGGGTAATGCATGCATCACCCCCCTATATCAATATCTTAGGTAACCATTAGTTTGACTCCATTAATATATACGCTGTTCGCGGCGGGCGACCACAGGTCGCCCCTACGGGGTGCGATGGTGTGCTGGAAATGAGTTCTAGGGGCGGCGGGCATTCTTCCCTACTTGGTGTCCTCCACCACGGCGACGTTGATTTCAAAGGTGGAGGAACGCTCGCCGTTGTAGGGCACCCGGTAGATGGTGAGGTTCACCTTTTCGCCGGGCTTTACCCCCCTGAGGGCATTGGCGATATCGTCGAAGGAATTCACCGGCTGGCCGCCAATGTGGGTGATGATATCCCCCGCCTGCTCACCAATGCGCAGCCCTTTGGTGGCGATATCGGTGCCCTGCTCGGTGGAGATGATGCGGATGCCTGCCGGCAGCCGGGCAAAGCGGGCATAGCTTTCGTCAATGGCAAGGGCGGTGATGCCCAGACGCACCCGGCCGGTGACACGCCCGAATTTAATCAGGTCGTCGATGATGGGCTTTGCGTCGTTGATGGGAATGGCAAAGCCAATGCCCTCATATTCGGTCTGCACCAGCTTGGCGGAGTTGATGCCAATAATCTGCCCAAACTCGTTGACCAGCGGGCCGCCCGAGTTGCCGGGGTTGATGGCGGCGTCGGTCTGGATGCAGTTGAGCGAATAGCCGTCGGCCTGTGTCTTGATGGTGCGGTTGAGGGCGGACACAATGCCCTTGGTGACGCTGCCCGCCAGCTCTTCGCCGCCGGGGTTGCCGATGGCGATGACCGTTTCGCCCACCTCAATCTGGTCGGAGTTGCCAAAGGTGGCGTAGGTCAAGCCGTTGGCCTCTATCTTGAGCACGGCAAGGTCGGTGCGGGTGTCGATGCCCACCAGCCATGCCTCGTAGCGGTCGCCGTTGTGCAGCACCACCTCGATGCCGGTGGAGCCGCCCACCACATGGGCGTTGGTGACGATATATCCGTCGCCAGAGATGATGATGCCCGAGCCCGAGCCCATGGCCATCTGGCCGCCGGTATTGGTGTACTGGATGACCCCCACCACCGTCGGGCCTACCCTGCGGGCAATCTCGGAGGTGGCAAGCCGCCCTTCGGCGGTGATTACCGGGCCCTGGTCGGCAGGCTTGTCGTTGAGGTCAAGATCGGGCATCTGCTCATCCGGCACCTGCTGCTGGGGCATGGATGAGGATTGCCCCGCGGGCGGCAGCGGCAGATACTGGTTGCCGCCGATGAAAAGGCTGTATGCACCAAAACCGGCAAGCACCAGCATCCCTACCGCGAGAAGCACGCCGACCATCACCCCGAACACCATCAGGCCGCGGTTTTTGCGGCGCTTGCCGGGCTGCTTCTGGGCAAAGTTATCATATTCGTTAAAGTTCCAGCGGTAGTCGCCCTGCTGCGAGGGGTTGCTGCCCGGCGGCTGCGAAGGCCCATAGCGGTAGCCGTCATTCTGCCAGCCCTGCCCGCCGGGGCGGGGGCTGCCATAATAAGAGGGGCCGCTCTGGCTGTAACGGTTGTAGTCGTTGTAAACAGGGGGAATTCTGGGGGGCTGGGGCGGAGGTGCGGCGGCTTCGGGAGGCGGGTCGGCCTCCTGCTGCATATCGGCATCGGCCGCAGGTTCCGGGATAAAGCCCTTTTGCTCGTCAGAATCCTGTCCGTTTTTTTCTAAGAAGTCGCTCATATGAAACCTCCAGTAAAGATGATGGTATTGAAACTGCCTGTTGGGGGCAGGTATATGAAATGGATAGCCTGATGAATGAAGCCGCAAAGGGAGCAGAAACCACCCCGGCGGACGCTACGTGTCACCCCTCCAAGGAGGGGAATTTATCTCTGCGGGGATGCGGGGTACAGGTTACCGGCGGGAGGGTAGGCTGCTTATGCCTTTTGCTTATCGCTGCTTTTGCGGAACAGCCCCGGCTGCTTTTGCGGGCTGGAAACCGGCAGCGAGAAGGTGAACTGAATGTATTCGCCGGGGGCGTTCGCAACATAGATTTCGCCATCAAGCATGGTAAGGATGGTTTTGACGATATACAGCCCCAGCCCTACCCCGCTCTTATCAAGGCCGCGGGATTTATCCGATTTATAGAAGCGGTCGAACAGATGGGGGATTTCCTCCTCGGGCAGGCCGGGGCCGGAGTTGCGCACCGTGGTGTAGACCATCTGCCCCTCGGTGTGATAGAAGAACTCGATGAAGCCCTGCTCGGGGGTGAACTTGACGGCGTTTTCCACCAGATTGTAGACCACCTGATGCAGCAGGTCGGGGTCGGCCTGCGCCACCATCCGCTCGCTGTCCAGCCCTCTGATCTCTATCTGCTTGCCCTCGATGCTGGGCTCAAAGGTAAAGATGGTGCGGCAGACGATGTCGCCGATATCCACCGGGGCCAGCACCAGCTCCATTTCGCCGGCCTCGATGCGGGCGATGCTGAGCATCGAGCGCACCAGACGGGAGAGCCGCTTGGTTTCGGTGGAAACAATTTCCAGGTAGTAATCCCGCTTTTCGGGGGGGATAGTGCCGGCGAGAATGCCGTCGATGAAGCCGGATCTGGTGGTCATGGGGGTTTTCAGCTCGGGAGAAACATTGGCGGTGAAGCTGCGGCGCATCGACTCCAGCGTCGCCAGCGACGAGGCCATACCGTTGAAGGCGATGGCAAGCTGCCCCATTTCATCCTCCGACTCCACCGGCACCCGCACGGTGAAATCGCCGTTGGCAAAGCTTTGGGTGGCCGCCAGCATCTGACGCAGCGGGCGCACAAGGCTGCTGGCGATAAAGTAGATCAGCACAAAAGAAACCATGATGGCCCCCAGCGCGCTGATGGCAAACATCTTGGCCATATCCAGCAAGAAGGTGTTGATGCTGGAGGCCGAGGTGGAGGCAAAGACCATCCCCACCACCATGCCGGTGCTGGGGTTCACCAGCGGCTGGCCCACCGTGAAGAACTGCTCCTTATAGATGCCGCCCAAGTTGCCACGCTCGCGGTATTCGCCCAGCATCACCTTATCGATAATTGATTGGGGGATGAGGTAGTTTTTTTGCTCGTCGGTGGCCCCGTGGGAAACCAGCAGCGTTTTGCCGGTGTTATCCACCAAAAAAAGCTGCGCCCCCATGGTGCCCCCCAATACGTCGTAGATTTGGGTCAGGGTATCGGAGTTGACATAGCGGTAGTTATTAATGCGGTAGTTGGCCAGCGTGACCCCCACCGCCTGTGAAACATTGTTGGAAAGCAGGCTGTATTTATCGTCCTTAAAGTACTGCGACGCAAAAACCAGCAGCACCACCCCCAAAAAGGTGATGCTCAGCAGGATAATGGCGGCACAGATGCGAAAGTATTTGACAAAGAGGCTCTGCTTCATAGATGTATTTCTCCAACGTGGTGAGGTTGTAAAAGCTGCCGGGCCGGTGTGGACATCGGCCTCTACGCATGCAGACAGCGGAGGTATGCGGGGTCGTAGAGGCGACCTGTAGTCACCCGCCATAGGTGCGCAATGATTCTGCGGGCATGGGCCAAACCACCCCGGCACCTGCGGGTGCCACCCCTCCAAGGAGGGGAATGAGATGGAGCGCAGGCTAAACCACAGCCGCAAAGGGACCGTTTGGGGAGCAGCCCAGATGAGGCAGAGCGCCCTACTCCTTGACCTCGAACTTATAGCCCACGCCCCAGACGGTTTTCAGCGACCACTGGGTGGAGACGCCCTCCAGCTTTTCGCGCAGGCGCTTGACATGCACGTCCACCGTGCGGGAGTCGCCGTAATACTCAAAACCCCAGACCTCGTCCAGAAGCTGGTCGCGGGTATAAACCCGGTTGGGGTTGCTGGCAAGGTGGAAAAGCAGCTCCAGCTCTTTGGGCGGGGTGTCCACCACCCGGCCGTCCACCTTGAGCTCATAACGGGTCATGTTAACAGTCAGCTTATCGTAGCTGACCTCCTTGATATCGGCATTTTGGTCGGTTTTGCAGACGCGGCGCAGCACCGCCTTGATGCGGGCTACAATCTCCTTTGCGTCAAAGGGCTTGACCACATAGTCGTCGGCGCCCAGCTCGAGCCCCAGCACCTTGTCGAAGGTTTCGCCCTTGGCGGTAATCATAATAATGGGGCAGTCAGATTTGCGGCGTATCTCGCGGCAAACCTGCCAGCCGTCCAGCTTGGGCATCATAATATCCAGCAGTACCAAATCGGGGTTTTCGGCAGAAAAGCGGGCCAGCGCCTCTTCGCCGTCGTTGGCCAGCACCACGCTGAAATTTTCCTTTTCGAGATAAAGGCGTATCAGTTCGCAGATATTTTTGTCGTCATCGGCCACCAGTATTTTGCCCATCGACATGTCAACCGACCTCCTGTTGTGTTGTCGGCCTCCCGGTGGGAGGGCCGCTCTGCCTGAGCTTTCGCAAATTTGCGCGGTTTCCGGCAGTTTTAGTATAATCCAATACAGACATTATACAATACGCCGCAAACAAAAGGTTAATAATTTTTAAAAGTTTTTATGCATCTTGGTTAAAAAAGCGGCGAGGGGCGACAAAACACCCCCTGCTTCGCTGTTTTGCCGCCCCACTCGGGGTAAAGCCGAGACGGATGGGGCTTGTGCTGGGGAGTTCAAGTGGGTATAATACTCGAGGACATTATGCCTAAAGTGAACTGCTCTGCGCAGACGGTGGGTTTCAATATGCTGTGTATCAATGGTGGGAGTATAATTGGGAGTGGAAGCCCAAAACTTGCTGCTCACCCCCCTGCCCCCTCTCTCGCTTGAAGGTTGATGAAGCCGATGATTCGCCGAGCGCGAAAGGGGGA
>JAEWWW010000098.1 GCA_023396215.1 Bacillota bacterium
CTTTAACGCCATCGTCTGGCAATGCCGCCGTACCGCCCCCATCTGTGAGGCACTGATTGCCGCCGGCCATGCCGACTACATAAAGGAAGCCACCGGGCTGGTGGTGGACGCTTATTTCTCCGGCACCAAAATCAAATGGATTTTAGATAACGTACCCGGTGCGCGGCAGCAGGCCGAGCGGGGCGAGCTGCTCTTCGGCACGGTGGATAGCTGGCTTATTTGGAAGCTCACCGGCGGGCAGGCCCATGTCACCGACCGCACCAATGCCTCCCGCACCATGCTGTACAACATCCGCACCCTGCAGTGGGATGAAAAAATCTGCGCCCTGCTGGATATCCCCATGGCGATGCTGCCGCAGGTGCGGGATTGCAGCGAGGTGTATGGGCATATGAATCTCTCGGGGGTGCAGGTACCGATTGCGGGCAGCGCGGGCGACCAGCAGGCGGCCCTCTTTGGGCAGGCCTGCTTTGAAGCGGGGCAGGCCAAAAACACCTACGGCACCGGCTGCTTTTTGCTGATGAACACCGGCAGCAAGCTTTATAGCAGCAAGGCGGGGCTGTTGGGCACCATCGCCATGAGCCTTGACGGGCAGGTGCAGTATGCGCTGGAGGGCAGCGTCTTTGTGGGCGGCGCGGTGATACAGTGGCTGCGGGATGAGCTGCGGCTGATTACCAACGCCCGCGACGCCGAATACTACGCAAGCTCGGTGCCGGATAATGGCGGGGTTTATCTGGTACCCGCCTTTACCGGTCTGGGGGCCCCCAATTGGGATATGTATGCCCGTGGCACCCTCTTTGGTCTGACCCGGGGCGCGGGCCGGGCGCACATCATCCGGGCGGCGCAGGAATCCATCGCCTACCAGTCGGCCGATCTGCTGGCCGCCATCGAGCAGGATACCGGCGTTTCTCTCAGCGAGCTGAACGTGGACGGCGGAGCCAGCCGCGACAGCTTCCTGATGCAGTTTCAGGCCGATATCATCGGCAAGACCATCCGCCGCCCCATGATTCGCGAAACCACCGCCCTTGGCGCCGCCTATCTTGCAGGGCTGGCCACCGGCATGTGGTCGGGGCTGGATGAGATACGCAGCCAGTGGAAGCTGGACCAGCTTTACCAGCCCCATATGGAGGAGGCCGAGCGCGGCCGCCTGCTGCGTGGCTGGCACCGCGCGGTGGAGCGCACCCTGCGCTGGCTGGAGCCGGATGAGGCTTAATAGGCCCTGTTGTTACTGGAGGCGTCCGTCGTTGACGGGCGCCTTTTGTGCCTGTAGGGGGCAGGCGCGACAAGGGGGTGTTTATTGGTCGGTATAAGCGGGGCCATCCTGCCCAAAACTAGCGGGTGAAAGGCCCGGCACCGCGAAGAAATGCCGACCCGTATACTCCCACAAACCCCGTAGGGGCGGATAGCATCCGCCCGTGCCCTATCCCAAGGAAGCTTATTTTAATTCGCAGGACAATGTGGGCATCGGCCCGTCACCAGAACCACCCCGTCACCTGCGGGCGCCACCCCTCCAGAGAGGGGAAGCTGCCCCTCACAGGCGCGGGGCAGATTGTCAAGGCCGCTGGCGTATGCTATAATGTAACAGTGGCATTATCTCCTTTCTGCGTCTCCCGCATGGGCGGCGAGCAGGCGGCAGGCTTTGCCCACCACGGCCGTTTGACCCGGCCCGCGAAATCATCATTCATCGGAAGGTTGTGTGCTTCGATGCCCTTTAAAGTCAGCGCCCTGACTGACCAGCCCAATTTCGAGTCGCTGATGGTGGCAAAAATCACCGACTATCCGCTGGAAAAACGCGACTACAAGCCCTTTGCACAGGGCCGCGTCTGTGTAACCCCCCAAAGTCTGGTTGTGCAGCTTTGGGCCTTTGAGGTGAACCCCGCCCCCCGCAGCAGCCTGAAGGCGGTTTTTGCCTCGGCAACCAACCCCGAGGTGGGTTTTACCGTCCAGCTTATGAGCACCGGCAGCCTCGAGACCACCGTTACCATCGGCGGGCGTACCGGCAGCTTTGAGGAGCAGGGCTTTATCCCCCCCACCCTCGAGCCCTTCTGGGGCGAGGATTTGCAGGGCGTCTACTGGGGCGGCACCATCTCGTTTTTCCGTCAGGAGCTGGAGCGCCTTTGCGGTGAGGATTGCCTGAACCCCGGCTCGGTGCTTTACGGCAACCTCTACAAGCTTTCGGACGACGCGCAAAAGCCCCACAGCGGCTCTCTCTTCCCGGCCGATTTTGCCGGAGGCAAGCCCTTTGACCTGCCTTCGCTGGACGAGTTTCAGATTGTAAGCTATTAACCATACAACCGTTTATCAACAACAGGGCGCGCCCCTGTGAATGGAGGAACCGCATGAAGCTGATTTTTTCTATGTTCAAAACCATTGTTACCCTGCTTTTGGCACTCTTTGGTATTGTCAGCCTGCTGGTGGCCTTTGACCACTATCTGGGGGACAAGCTGCCCACCAAATATGTGGTGTTTGAAGACGAAGAGTAGCCCTCTCCCGCGCCCCTGCCCTGCACACCCACTGTTTTGCGGGCAGGCTTTCATCACAGAAACTGTTAAGCCATATCCCCGGGCGATACCGGGAACTACAACACGCCCGCAGGCAAAAGCCTGCGGGCGTGTTGTTTATGCTGGCGAAAAAGCGAGCTTGCAAATATATCGCGTAGGCGGACATGCGCCGACGGAGCGATTCCTCTAAAACTGCCCGCGAGGGAGGGGCAGTTTTGCTTGGGGGTGCTCACGAGGGGGACGGCTGGACGCAAAACCCGCAGGTTTTGCTCAGGACACGAAGTCCCCCTTGTGAAGGGTGTCAATCCTTTGACACCCTCCCTATTTTGCTTTTCTTCCTCCGCTTTCATCCACCTCGTAGCCGTCGATAACGGTGTGGCGGGCAAGGGTGCCATCGGCGTAGAAGTAGTACCACCTGCCGCCTATCTGCACCCATCTGCCCGAAACCATCAGGCCGTCTTTGGCAAAATAATAGGTCTTTTTCTCCTCGCCGCTGCCGATGCTCCACCAGCCCACCAGCGTTCCGTCGGGCTCCAGAATATCGGTGGGTATCTGCTCGGAGGGCCAGCTCCCGGCCTCCCGGGTATACACGTCTATCTGCAGGAGGGTGCCCTCTCTTTGGAGCTGAAAGCGCACCTCATGCAGCCCAAGCACCGCTTCGGCTTCGGTGCCGCTGGAGGTAACAATCCACCCGGCGCTCTGCAAACGCCCCAGATAGTCCTGCAGGTCGGAGGCGCTGGTGCTTTCCACCTTGATGGTCAGCACCCCTTCGCCGTCCACCGCCGACGCCGTAACCGCTCCCGCTGTGTATGCGGGCAGCTCGGCGGGCGCAAGGTCGGCGGGCCATTCGGCCTTTATCGGGGCCTCCGGCAGGGCGGGGGCGCTCACGGGGGGTGGGGCTGGGGCCGGTTCCGGGCTCTTTTGGGGGTTGTTTTGGGTGCAGCCGGCGGCGACAAGCAGCGCCAGCAGCAGCGGGAATATGCGGTAAGACCGTTTTTTCATAGCGTTCACCTCGTTATGTGTTTTCTCTGTTTTGGTTTGTATTTTTCTCCGCTTGGGAATTTAAAAATATGGATTGACCGAAATCTTGAAGGCTCATCCGAAGCCGCGCGCCTATTGCAGCCACCGCTCCAGCAGTTGGCCGGCCTTCCCCTCGTTTGCGTATTTCAGCATATCGTCGCGGTAGCCGGGCAGGCGGCGCCACCTGCCCTCGATGGTTGCGCTCATGCCCTTCCCATCGCTCAGGTGAATGGTCACCTTGCGCTCGGCTGCGGTATGGGCGGTGTCGGGCTCCACCTGAACGATATAGCTGAGCTCTGCGTCTCCGGTTTGGCTATCCTGATGGCTCAGCGACGCGCCCCCCGCCCCCCGGGCGCTGACGTTCAGGTACGCCTGCTTGCCCACCACGGTAAGGCCGCCCTCGCCTGCAAGAGCCTCCTTGGGGGGGTCCGCGCCGCCGCCCTGCCCGTCGGGGATGGCATAGCCGCCGAAGGGGTTGCGCTCATAGCCATCCAGCAGCTGCATGGTCAGGTTATCGCAAACGCCCTCGCCGCCCGCGGCAAAATCCATCGCCATCGGCAGGTCCTTCAGCATCTCTTTGATATACTCTGCCGCGTCGACGGTGGTTTTCATCCAGAACACCCCGGTATAAACCCCCGAGGCCGAGCGGTTGTCGTTGGCGTCGAACTTATCCACATACAGCTTGCATTCATAGTCGGCCCAGTAGCCGGGGGCCAGCTCCTGCCGCCAGCTTCCCGCGGCCTCGATGACAAAGATGCTGGGGTCGTACAGGTTTCTTTTTCCGGGGCTTTCCGCGCCGGAGCCCTCGGCGGGGCCCTGCGCCTGCTGCCCGCCCTGTGTCGTCTGGCCGGCCAGCAGGGCGGGGGTGGCCTGGCTCTCTCCCTCTTCACTGCTCGAAGGGGCGCCGGCGGCACAGCCGCAGACCGCGCAGGCAAGCGTCAGTAAGGCAAAGAGGAATACAACAAGCTTTTGTTTTATCATTCATCCTCCAAAAGGCTGTATCGGGTTGCTTCTCATTTAAGCAGCATGACCACGCCGCAGGGGATAACGCCCGCTCTATCGGGCAGCGGGAAGAGCAGCGCCCGGTGGTAATGCTCCGAGGCGGCGTAGCTCCAACCCTTGCAGAACAGCTCCAGAATGTAGTAAATCCGGGATAAAAAGGCGGTTTTGCCGTAAAACACACCCTCTGCCGCCGCCTGTATGGCGTAGTTTTCGTCGGTGACCCGCCCCAGAAAGTTGATTTTACCGGCGGAGATATCCTCGAGGCTCAGGTCGGTATGCTCGAAGAGCAGCCCGTTTGCCGCCCGTAAAATGCCGCTTTGCTCAAAGACCGCCGCCGGGCAGGGGAGCAGGTCGAGCAGCGCCGCCGGGTCCCCCTCGGCCTGTACCAGCCGCTGGCACTGCCGGATAAACCGCTCCTGTGCGGCGCACTCCTTTTGCATATCCCTTTGCAGCAGGGCAAAATCCGCGGCAAGCTGCTCCTTTGACTTTTCCCGTTTCAGAGTGCCCCCCTTTTCGGTCAATGCTTTGGCCCAGCTTCATTTTACAAAATATAAGAGAACCGGAATATCGGCTGGTTGCTCAGTTTTTTACAATGGTACGCATAAGGCAGGTCCACGCGGGCAAAAAGGAACCCCGCACGGCAATTGCCGTGCGGGGTTCCTTTTGTAGGGCTTCTTTATATCGATATACCGCTTATGGGAGCGGCCGCATCCGCACGCGGCCCTCCATGTCTGTTTCCAGAAAGCGGGTGGGCGCGCCTGCCCCGGGCGGGATTGCCGCCAGCGAATCGACCTGCATGAAAACCGCCTGCCCTGTCGCCGTGTCATAGGCCGCCAGCGTAACCCTTCTCCCCGTTTCGTGGAGATCCTCCACATAGTAATAGAGCATCACGCCGCCCGGGTGGCGACCGACATCCAGCAGGGTGATAAAGCTGTCCCCTCTGGTTTCGGGCATTGCCGCCTGCCACTGCTGTTTTTCGCCCGACTGCAAATCCTCACAGTGGAGGGTATATTGCAGCTGCTACCCAGCACTGGTATTCCTGAATGGCGAAGGCGTGGGATTCCTCCCTGTGCCATGCCGCCAGCAGCTCCTGCGAATAATCGGCTGCCTGCTTGAGCTCATCCCGGCTGACGCTGTATAGCCAGGCCGCCTCCCCGGTGTTGATGGCGAGGATATCCTCATCCAGCCAGTAATAGCGGGTGCGGTTTGAAATCATCCACGCGTATTTTTCGTTGCTCAGTCTGGCTTTTACATCGGTGTCGTAGGTGGAGGGGAAGGTCTTTACAAACTGCCCCTCCATATTATAAATGGCAGCGTCGGCAATGGTTGGCAGCCCATTTTTCTAGGCAACAACCGCACCCAAACTGCTGTATAAATTGAAGCGGGCCAACACATAGGTTTCATTCCAGGTGTATTCACAAAACGTCGCGGAGCCCCAATCCTGAGTGCTCAGCTCCCACGGGCTGTTGGGCCATTCGCGGTCGGCGGGGCGAAAGGTTTTTTGCAGCTCGTTATCCCCATCCACAAACAAAATCGTATCCTTTTGGCGCACTGAGAAGCCGCCACCCGCATCCCAGCGGATATGCTACGGCTGGAGCCCCTTGAGCGGCTCGACACATTCGTAGTAGGTGTAGGCCTTTTCCGGCTGCTGCGAGAGGCTTTCCGGCTGTGGCGGCGGGGCCGCCGGGCTGCTTTCCTCCGCGGGCTGCCCTGCGCAGCCGGTAAGCGTGGCGACGATTGCGGCCGATAAAAAAAGAAGGACTGTTTTTGATGCATCATTGGGGCACCTGCCTTTATTATTTCCGTTGAAAACGAACACCGGCCGCTCTCCTGCAAGGGGCAGTGGGCGCTACCGCTTTTTCACCGATTTGCGGTACTGGGTAGGCGTCATGCCCACCTTTTTCTTAAAGAGCATGGTCCAGTTATCCATATAATCAAAGCCGCAGGAGAGAAACGCCTCGGCGACGCTCAGGGTTTGGTCCTTCAGCGCCGTCTTAAGCTGCTTGATTTTGATGTCCTGATAATAGCTGTAGAGGGTGATGCCGGTGTATTTCTTAAACAGGCGGGCGAGGTGGGAGGGGCTCAGATTCACCGCCCTCGCAATGGCGTCGGCGTCAAACTCCTCCTTCCAGTGGTTCTCCAGATATTCTCTGGCTCTTGCGATATCCGTCTGTCCCTGATAGACCCGGGTCGTCAGAAATACACTTACAATATGGGTAATCTGCCCATCGCTGTTTTGGACAGGGAAGTTGAGGATGTCTGTATACATCGATTCTATATCATAGCCAAGATCTCGTGCCTTGTACCATACGGCAAAGGCCTCCAAAGGCACTTTCACCTCGGGAACGAGCACGATTTCTCCCCGGAAGGTACGCTGAACATAGTCCCGCAGCCCCAAACGGTCATTTGTAACAGAATCCCGAAGCAGGTTATATCTCCCCACAATTTGCGACGGCTCGGAAATATTCCACATCTCCAATATCACACGGTTGGCGAACGCCACATATCCGTCGGGCGTAAACACCTTGATGGGCAGGGGGAAATATTCCAGCACCTGATAAAGCAGCTCGATATTTTCGCTGGTAAACCGGGGAATGGGAAGATGAGGCGTTTTTTGTTCATGGAGCTCGCCGGGCTTTGCTCCCGGATTCTGCAAACCGGCGGAGCCGGAGCTTTTCAGTATATGCCTGTACTGGGTGGGGGTCATTTTGAAGGCGCGTTTGAAGGCCTCCGCAAAGCAGCCGCTGTAGTCCGCCCCGCAGGCGGCAAACGCCTCGCCGACGCTCAGGCCGGGGTCGCGCAGGGCCTCCTTAATTTTCTCAAGCTTGACCTCCTGATAATAGCTGTAAGGGGTTTTGCCGATATATTTTTTGAACAGGCGGGTCAGGTGGTAGCGGCTGACGCCCGCCGCAGCCGCGATTTTATCCAAATCAAAGTCGTCCGGCCAGTGGGCGTCGATGTATTCCCGCGCCCTGACCGCATCCTGCCGCGCCTGACAAATCTGTTTTGTCATAAACATGGCGGCCACTCCGGCAACGGATTGATCCGAGCCCCACAGGGGAAAGCAGATAACCTCCTGATACAGGTCGTCGGTCACCGGTCTGGCTTTTGCGCAGTTGTACCGTCTGCCGATTTCCTCGAAAGGGACCTTTAGGTCACAGAAGGAGAAAGCTTCACCGGCAAAAACCTGACGCAGGTTCTCGGTCAGGCCGAGCGCGCGGTTGAGATAGGGGTCTTCCAAAACATTAAACTTGCCGACAAGCTGTTCCGCACTGATATGGAGAGTATCCACAAAAGCCTGATTAACGAATCGGCTGATACCATCTGCCGAAAATACCTCCAGCGGCATGGGAAAAAGCTCGAGGATGGAAAACAGGTCGCTATGCTGCCCGGAGGCCATACCAAAAAGGCCGTCCTCCCCTTGCCGCGTTTGGATGTTCTGGTTCATCAGCCGGCTCCCTCCTTTGTGGCTTGTGCCTCCAACGGTAGTCTGACGCTTGCCCGCCGCGGTTTTCTATGCGCATGTGGCTTTCCTGATGCTGATGTAATCCCTTCTTTTCCCTTTGTTTCTCTTTATCCCCAGTATAATTGCTCATGGAATATTTTACAAGAAAAAGAAGCGGGTGGCACGCGGCAAAAGGGCCGAAAAGGCGGCTAAAAACGGCAAAGGCAGGCAGCTTTCTTCGCTGCCTGCCTTATCTGATAGGGAGGGGTGCAAAATATCCTGTAAAAATGTTGCCCGAGAAATCGTTTTGTTCAGTAACGCCAGGCTCTGCCGCTGTTGGGGCTACTCCCCCCGCTCCCGCACGACCAGCCGGATGGGGGTGCCCTCCATCCCAAACTGCTCGCGTATCTGGTTCTCAATATACCGCTGGTAAGAGAAGTGGAACAGCTCGCGGTTGTTGACAAAGCAGACGAAGGTGGGGGGCTTGGTGGCCGCCTGGGTCATATAGTAAATCTTCAGCCGCTTGCCTTTATCCGAAGGGGGCTGCACCCGCGCGGTGGCATAGCCCAGCAGGTCGTTGAGCACCCCGGTGGAGATGCGCAGGCTGTTCTGGTTGCTGATAAAGTTGATGCGGTCAAAGAGGCGGTCTACCCGCTGGCCGGTTTTGGCCGACACAAACAGGAAGGGCACATAGGACATAAAGGAAAAATCCTGCCGGAGCTTCTGCTCATACTCCTGCATGGTTTTGTCGTCCTTTTCCACCGCGTCCCATTTATTGACCACCACGATGCTGGCCTTGCCCTGCTCGTGGGCATAGCCCGCCACCTTGGAGTCCTGCTCGGTGAAGCCCTCCAGCGCGTCGATGACGATAACGCAGACGTCGCTGCGGTCTACCGCCATATAGGAGCGCAGCACGCTGTATTTTTCGATGGCGTTATCCACCCTGCTTTTGCGCCGGATACCCGCCGTATCGATGAAGATATATTTGCCCCACTGGTTCTCAATGGCGGTGTCGGTGCTGTCGCGGGTGGTGCCGGGGATATTGGATACAATCACCCGCTCCTCACCGGCGATGCGGTTGATGAGGGAGGATTTGCCCACGTTGGGCTTGCCGATGACCGCCACCTTGATGTATTCCTCGGGGTACTCGTCGGCATGGTCAAAATCGATATGGTCAAAGCAGGCGTCCAGCAGGTCGCCGCTGCCGTGGCCGTGGGTGGCCGAAACGGCGATGGGGTCACCCAGCCCGAGGTTGTAAAACTCGTAAAGCTCGGGGGGCGGCTCGCCCAGGCTGTCGCATTTGTTGACGCAGAGCACCACCGGCTTGCCGCTGCGCTGCAGCATGGCAGCCACGTCGGCGTCGGTGGCGGTCACCCCTGCTCGGATGTCGGTAACCAGTATAATCACATCGGCGGTATCGATGGCTATCTGCGCCTGCTGGCGCATCTGCGAGAGGATGATATCCCCCGAATGCGGCTCAATGCCGCCGGTATCCACCAGCATGACCTCTTTGGTTCGCCATTCGCAGGGAGCATAAATCCTGTCCCGGGTAACGCCGGGGGTATCCTCCACGATGGAAAGCCGCTGGCCGATGAGCTTGTTAAACAGGGTGGATTTGCCCACATTGGGCCGCCCCACCACCGCGATAATCGGTCTGGGCAACGCTGCCACGCCCCTTTCTTCTGATAAAATAAACTGTGCAGGGGCGGCTTACCGGTTGCCCCCATCCTTTGTTGTGCGGCCGAGGCAGCCACCCCGCCAGGCTTCATCCCTTTGCAGGGCAGCCTTTCGCCGCTACACCTCTATCCCCAAGATACTGTCCAGCAGTTGGTAGCCGTCCACCGGCACCGGACGCACCGGGGCTTTCAGCGCCGCCCCCAGCTGCTGGGGGGTCATGTCGTCTAAAAAGCGGTCGCCCTCTTTGCGCAGCATGCTGACCGGTATCAGCAGCTCTTCCCCCATATCCTGCCCGGCAAGGGCGTGGGATATGTCGCCCCCGCTCACCAGACCCGCCACCGTGATGGTGGGGCCCAGCAGCCGGTTGGGGATGGGGTGCACCCGCACCTCCAGCCCTTTGATACGCCTGCAGGCCAGCTCGGCCAGCCGGGTGATAAAGGGGCCTGCCGCCATGCCGGTGGCGATGGAAAGCCGCCTGCTGCTGGCCTTGACCCCGCAATCCTCAAGGGCGTCGGTAAATTCCTGCTGCATGAGGGCCAGCATACCCACGCCGTTTTCCAACTGCTCAAAGTCGCCGTAGTATCCGGCCGGGGGCAGCGGCCGCCCCGCCTTGAGGAAGAATTCGTCGGCCGGGTAGGCCACCCGGCTGCCGCGCCGGCGCAGCATCTGCTCCGAGAAGGCCTCCACCACATCGATAACCGCCCCGGCGCTCTGGGGGGTAAAGGGGGTTAGCTGGGCAAGCCCCTGACGGTGGCTGGTCAGCCCCAGCGGCACCACCGAGATGCTTTGCAGGTTTTCGCCGAGGTTGCCAAGGTCGGCGAGCGAACGCTCAAGCTGCGGGCCGTCGTTGACCCCGGGGCAGAGCACCAGCTGGGTGTTTACCCTTATGCCCGCCGCCGTCAGCCGCCCGATGTAGGCAAGGCTCTGGGCCGCCTTGGGGTTTTTCATCATTTGCACCCGCAGCACAGGGTCGGTGGTGTGCACCGAGATGTTGATAGGGCTGATGCGCATGCGGATAATCCGCTCGATTTCGCCCTCGTCGATGTTGGTCAGGGTGATATAGTTGCCGAAGAGGAAGGAGAGCCGGTCGTCGTCGTCCTTGAAGTAGAGGGAGGGGCGCAGCCCCTGCGGCAACTGGTCGATGAAGCAGAAGATGCACTTGTTTTTGCAGTGCCGCTGCTGGTCCATGAGGTAGCTCTCAAACTCGAGGCCGATGTCGTCGTATTCGCCCTTGCGCAGGCTTACCCGGTAGCCGCCCCGGGGGCCGGTTAGGGCAAGCTCCAGCTTTGGCTCGGTGATATAAAACCGGTAGTCCAGCAGGTCGTTGATGGGGTTCCCGTTGATTTCAGCCAAGCTGTCGCCGGGGGCGATGCCGGCCCTGTGGGCGGAGGAACCCTGCTCCACCGCAGTGATTCTGACTGCCAATTCACCTGCCTCCTTTCCGGCGTGGAACAGCAACCTGCCCGCCATCGGCCGAAGAGGTTGTCTGTTTTTACCACTTGGTCATCGCAAAAAAATAGAGGCGGGCGTTTCTTCCCTCCTCTACCCTTTGAAAGCGGTTTAGGCTTCCATCTTGATAATCTCTTTGCCCTTGTAATATCCGCAGGTGGGGCAAACTCTGTGGGGCAGCTTCAGCTCGCCGCACTGTGTGCACTTGGAGAAGTTGGGCACGGGCAGCTTCCACACATTGGAGCGCCTTTTGTTTTTACGTGCAGTTGAATGTTTTCTCTTTGGTACCGCCATTTCAGCACCTCCTTAAAGACATTTACTAGACTCCTCAAAAAGTCTATTCATCAAAAAATCTGTCTAAGGCCGCCAGCCGCGGGTCGGCCACTTTGTGATTACACCCGCAGACGGTCTCGTTAAGATTGCATCCGCATTGGTCACACAGCCCCTTACAGTCTTCCCGGCAGAGGATTTTCATCGGCAGCTCCAGCACCAGATCGGTTGCGGCCAGCTCGTCCAAATCAAGCTGCCCGCCGGGCGCTATCACGTATGCATCCTCGTCCTCCCCCGAAAGCTCCCGCACAAGGGTGTGGGTAAAGCGGGGGGTGAAACGGCGCTCAAAAGCCGCAAGGCAACGGTCACAGGCAAGGCTCATGGTAAAATCCGCCGAGAGGTCGAGTGTCACCACACCAGCGCGGTTTTGCGCATCCACCTTGACAGGAACCGGGGCTGCAAAGGGGCGTCTGCCCCAAAAACGAATGTGGGAAAGCTCCACCCTGTGTTCTTCCGAAAGGGTTTCCCCCGGCTGGTCGAATATTCGGTTCAAATCCAGTTTCACAGGCGCTTCCCCTCCTTTTTGGGACGGCGCAGCTTTGCTTCTGCGGCCATTCTGCCTGAAAGAGGCGTCACAGAAATATTATATAGACCCCGACCCTGTTTGTCAACATCCATAGCCCCTTATTCTGCAATAGTTTGCCCGTTTTTATTGCGCGCAGTCAAAAAACTGCTCCGGGGCCGGTTTCAGAGAAAAAGCTGGATGATGTTAGGGGGCATCGCCGCCGCCAGCAGCGCATAACCCAGGTCGAGCCAGACCACCGAACCTATCGCCCCCAGATAGATCAGCCCCACCGCCGGTGCGGCCAAAACCTTGCCCAGCAGGCTGACGTCGGGGTTTTTCAGCACCGTCGCCACCACCTCGGCGTCCCCCGCCTTGAGGGCCAGCCGCACCGAGCCGCTGTACTCCTGTAAAACGCCCTCATATTTCTCGCCGGCATAAAGGTATTCTTTGGCCTTCACATGCCTTTGCGCCTGCGCATAGCTTTTCAGGTGGGTCAGCGCCCGGGGCATATTGGTCGCCATCACCCCGAACAGCACCACCAGCAGCGCCACAAAGGCCAGCACCCACGCCGGTACCCGCAGCCGGGTCAGTTCGCGGCGGCAGTCGGCGTAAAGCTGGCTGTGAGCAACCTCGGAGGTATCCTTTCTTTGGTGGCGGCGCTACCCTGCTATCATAACGCTTGCCGGGCAAAATGTAAAATAAGTTTTATCAGGCGGCAGGGCGCAGCGTTTGTATCGGGCGCTACCGCGCCTGCCGGGGGGCCGGGCCTTCGGCCTCCACCGCGGCCGCACCCTCCCGTTTATAGCGCTGGTAGACCGCAACCGGCTTGCTGAGCAGGAGAACAAAGCCCGCGAGAAAGGGGATAGCGAGAGCCACCATCACCCAGCCGCCCGCAGAGTACAGCATAATCGACATGCCGCCTGTAACGCCGCATAAAATTGCCGCCAGCACCTTGGCCCAGCGGTGCCCCTTAAACAGAAAAACCAGCAGCAGGTACTCCAGCCCAAAGCGAATGGCCCCTTGGGTCAGCTTGTAGGTGGCCTCCTGCACCTGCCCTTCGCGATAAAGCAGCGACCCATTGATTGCCGTGGTTAAAAAGCTGATGGCCAAAAGCCCGATGGTAAAGATAATAAGCAGTTTTTTACCCCTTTGAACAAGCTCCATGTTTTGTCCTCCCCAAAATTTTGATGGTAATAAAAACCAAGTAGCACTAGCATACCGCTTTTGGAGGAAAATGTAAAATTTTATTGCGGGGCCGGTGCATCCTGCACGGGGCATTGGCGGCCCTCACATCAAAAACAGGGCGGAGCGCCTGCCGGCGCTCCGCCCTGCTGATTTTGGTTTATCAAAAACTAGATGACATACCCCTTAAGCGAAGCGGGCAGCTCTTCCAAATCACAGGAAACGGTGAAAATCATATTTACATTATGTTCGGCGGCGAGGCCCACCAACCTGTCAATCATCCGGGCCAGACCTTCTTTATCCTGTCCGCCGATTTTCAGGGTCGCATCTACAAAAATGTGGGTAATATCATAGTTGCATGCCATAAGACCGGTCAAAAAGCCGTGGAGGCAATCAAAGCCCTTGACGTCGTAATGCTCAATGTCCACCAAACGGGCCTTGTGGTTGATGTCATAGGTCAGCTTCAGACCTTTTTCAACCACCACCACGTTGCCGGCCGAGCTGACGACCGCATCGTTTGCCATTTTAATGAGGGTTTTGGTCTTGCCTGCGCCTTTGTTGCCCACAATCAATTGAATCATGATAAAGACCTCCTAAATATTTGTGTTCTGCCGGATAGCAAAGCGGCTGCGGGGCTATGCTTTGTCTTCACCGCCGGTGCGGCACAGCTTCTCTGCCTCCGGGTTTTCGCGTTTTATATGCCCAGTGAATGACCGCCTTATTTCAGCCTGCTTTCCAGCTCGGCCCTGCGCTCCTCAAAGCCGGGCTTGCCCAGCAGCGCAAACATGTTCTTTTTATAGCTTTCTACGCCGGGCTGGTCAAAGGGGTTGACCCCCAGCAGATAACCGCTGATGGCGCAGGCCTTTTCAAAGAAATAGACCATGTAACCAAAATCCTGCTCGCTCAGGCTATCCAGCCGAAGCACCATATTGGGCACGCCGCCCTCCACATGGGCCAGCACGGTGCCCTCAAAGGCCTTGCGGTTCACCACCGACATCTCCTGCCCTGAGAGGAAGCCCAGCCCGTCGGGATTTTCCTTATCTTCCCTGATAAAATAGTCTTGCCCGGCGTTTTCAAAGATAACCACCGTTTCAAAGATATTG
>JAEWWW010000126.1 GCA_023396215.1 Bacillota bacterium
CCCCTGTTCTTGTGTGTATTACCGGCAGATCACATAAAGAGGAGGCCCTTTGCGAAGCCTCCTCTTCGATATGCTCTGTCTGCGGCTGTACCCATAGGGGTCGCACTTACCCCCCGCCCGGCGCTAAATCGAGTTGATGTCAATCAGCTCCACATTGGCGATGGTGCGCTTGCTCAGCAGGCAGTCGGCCAGCGCGTTGGCGGTATCCAGCGAGGTCAGGCAGGGGATAGAGCGCTCCACCGTTTTGCGGCGGATTTTCACGCTGTCGCGGGCGGGCTTGCGGCCCTTGGCCGAGGTGGATACCACATAGTCTATTTTGCCGCTTTCGATGAGGGTCACGGTGTTGTAGTCGGCCTCGCCAATCTTCTTAATCAGCTTGGCGTCCACCCCGTTCTGGTTCAGCACCTGCGCCGTGCCTTCGGTGGCATAGATATCAAAGCCCAGCTCGGCAAACTTTTTGGCGAGAGGCACCAGCTCCTCCTTATCCGAGTTACGCACGGTAAAGAAGATACCTCCCTTGCGCTTCATCCGGTAGCCCGCCGCCGCCAGCCCCTTGAGCAGGGCGTCCACCATGTTGTCGGCAATGCCCAGCACCTCGCCGGTCGATTTCATCTCAGGCCCCAGATGGGTATCCACATCGTGCAGCTTTTCAAAGCTGAAAACCGGCACCTTGACCGCCACATGGCTCGACTTTTTATACAGCCCGGTGCCGTAGCCCATGTCGGTCAGGCACTCGCCCAGCATGGCGCGGGTGGCAAGGTCCACCATCGGCACCCCGGTTACCTTGCTGATATAGGGAATGGTGCGGGAGGAGCGGGGGTTTACCTCGATGACAGAAACCTCGCCCTGATACACCACATACTGGATGTTCACCAGCCCCACCACCTTCAGCGCGGCCGAAAGCCGGCGGGTGTACTCCACAATGGTATCCACCGTGGCCCGGGGCAGGTTCTGTGCGGGGTAAACCGAGATAGAGTCCCCCGAATGCACCCCGGCCCGCTCCACATGCTCCATAATGCCCGGCACAAGGATATTGCCCTGCTGGTCGCAGATGGCGTCCACCTCCACCTCGGCGCCCATGAGGTATTTATCCACCAGCACCGGGTTGTCCAGATGCTGGCTGGTGATGATATCCATGTACTCCTTCACATCCTCGGGGGAATGGGCGATAATCATGTTCTGCCCGCCCAGCACGTAGGAGGGGCGCAGCAAAACCGGGAACCCCAGCTGGTAGGCAGCCATCAGGGCGTGCTCGGTGGTAAAGACGGTCAGCCCCTGCGGGCGGGGGATGCCGCACTGCTCCAGCAGTTGGTCGAAGCGCTCGCGGTCCTCGGCAGCGTCGATGCTGTCGGGCGAGGTGCCCAGTATCCGCACCCCGGTTTTGCTCAGGTAGCCGCTCAGCTTGATGGCGGTCTGCCCGCCAAATTGCACCACCACGCCGTAGGGCTGCTCGGTTTCAATCACCGATTGCACATCCTCGGGGGTGAGGGGGTCAAAGTAGAGGCGATCGCCGGTGTCAAAGTCGGTGGAAACCGTTTCGGGGTTGTTGTTGATAATCACCGCCTCGTAACCCGCCTGTTTCAGCGACCAGACGCAGTGTACCGAGCAGTAGTCAAACTCGATGCCCTGCCCGATGCGGATAGGCCCCGAGCCAAAGACGATAATCCGCTTCTTGCCGCTTTTGCGCTGCTTCAAAAACTCTCTGGCCTCATTCTGCTCCTCAAAGGTGGAGTAGAAATAGGGGGTGGTGGCGGCAAACTCGCCGGCGCAGGTATCCACCATGCTGTAGGAGGCATACCGCTTCTTGGGCAGCTTCTGCCCGCTCAGCCGCTCAATGGTGCTGTCCAGAAAGCCCATTTTCTTGGCGGCCAGCGCCTTTTGGTCGGTCAGCGCACCCTCGGCAAGCTGCCGCTCCATTTGCACAAGCTTATCCAGCTTGGCCAAAAACCAGCGGTCTATCTTGGTTATCTCGTAGATTTCATCGTAGCTGATGCCCCGCTTAAGGGCCTCGTACACCACAAAGCTGCGCTCGTTGTCGCAGTTGTGCAGCAGTCCCCGGATTTCCATATCGGGGCAGGCCGCCAGCTTGGGCAGGTTCATGCTGTCCAGCCCCAGCTCGATGGAGCGCACCGCCTTCATCATCGCCTGCTCAAAGCTCAGCCCGATGGCCATCACCTCGCCGGTGGCCTTCATCTGGGTGCCCAGAGTGCGGCGGGCGTACACAAACTTGTCGAAGGGCCATTTGGGGAACTTGACCACCACATAATCCAGCGCGGGCTCAAAGCAGGCGCTGGTTTTGCCTGTCACCGTGTTGGGGATTTCATCCAGCCTGTAGCCCACCGCGATTTTGGCCGCCACCTTGGCGATGGGGTAGCCGGTGGCCTTGCTGGCCAGCGCCGACGAGCGCGAAACCCGGGGGTTTACCTCGATGACCGCATACTCAAAGCTGTCGGGGTGCAGGGCGAACTGGCAGTTGCAGCCCCCTTCCACCTCCAGCGCCGAAACGATACTCAGGGCGGCGCAGCGCAGCATCTGGTACTCCTTGCTGGAAAGGGTGACGGCAGGGGCGATGACAATGCTGTCGCCGGTATGCACCCCCACCGGGTCCATATTTTCCATCGAGCAGACGGTGATGGCGTTGCCTGCGCTGTCCCTGATGACCTCGAACTCAATCTCTTTCCAGCCCGAGATGCACTTTTCAATCAGCACCTGTGTGATGGGCGAGAGCCGCAGCCCGTTTTCGGCAATCTCGGCAAGCTGCTCGGCGTCCTGCGCAATGCCGCCGCCGCTGCCCCCCAGCGTAAAGGCGGGGCGTACAATCACCGGGTAGCTGATTTCGGCCGCAAAATCCAGCGCGTCCTGCACACCGGTCACCACCTTGGAGGGGATGCAGGGCTCGCCGATGGATTCCATGGTGTCCTTAAAGAGCTGGCGGTCCTCGGCTTTGTCGATGGTGGCGGGGCGCGCCCCCAGCAGCCGCACGCCTCGGCTCTCTAAAAAGCCGTCCTTGGCAAGCTGCATCGAAAGGGTCAGCCCGGTCTGGCCGCCCAGTGTGGAAAGCAGGCTGTCGGGGCGCTCGATGTCGATGATGCGTTTGACCACCTCGAGGGTCAGCGGCTCGATGTAGATTTTATCGGCCATGGCCCGGTCGGTCATGATGGTGGCGGGGTTGGAGTTGACCAGCACCACCTCCAGCCCTTCTTCCTTTAGGGCGCGGCAGGCCTGTGTGCCCGCATAGTCAAATTCGGCGGCCTGACCGATGACAATCGGCCCCGAGCCGATGACCAAAACCTTCTTAAGCTCTTTATTCAGCGGCATTGCTTTTGGCCTCCTCCATCAATTTGATAAACTGACCGAACAGATATGCGCCATCCTGCGGGATGCCGCATGCCTCGGGGTGAAACTGCACCGAAAAGGCGGGGATGTCCCGGTAGCGCACCCCTTCGCAGCTCCCGTCGTTGGTGTTGATATGGCTGATTTCGCCTGCCTCGGTGGGCAGGCTGCCGCCCGCCACCACATAGCCGTGGTTCTGGCTGGTGATGTACACCCGCTCCCGGGCGATATCCCGTACCGGCTGGTTGTCGCCCCGGTGGCCGTATTTTAGCTTCTCGGTTTTGGCCCCGGCAGCCAGCGCCATCAGCTGGTGGCCTAAGCCGATGCCAAAAACCGCTCTGCCGCTCTGCATCAGCGCCTGCACATGGGCTACCCTTTGGGGGCTTTGGGCGGGGTTGCCCGGCCCGTTTGAAAGCAGGATGCCGTCGGGGTTCAGGGCCAGCAGTTGGTCGGGCGGGGTATCGCCCGGCAGCACCGTCACCTCGCACCCCTGCTGCTGCAGCGCCTGCACAATGCTTTTTCGGCAGCCGAAATCCAGCAGCGCTACATGGCGGGCGGCGTTTTCCGCCTTGTAGCGGCGGGGGCTTTCGCAGCTCACCCGCTCCACAGCGTCGCCGGAGGTATGGCCCGCCAGCCTTGCCAACAGCAGCGGCTTGTTGGCCTCGGTGACCTCCCCGGTGGTAATCAGGCCGTTCATCACGCCGCTTTCCCGCAGGATTTTAGTCAGCCTGCGGGTGTCGATGCCGCAGAGCCCGGGGATGTTCTGCTCTTTTAAGAAGCTGTCCAAATCGTCCTCGCAGCGAAAGTTGGAGGGCAGGTCGCACCACTCGCGCACCACATAGCCCGATACCCACGCCTGCGCGGATTCACAGTCGTCGGCCATCATGCCGTAGTTGCCAATCAGGGGGAAGGTCTGTACCACAATCTGGCCATAGTAACCGGGGTCGGTCAGTGTTTCTATGTACCCGGTCATCCCTGTGGTAAAAACCGTTTCGCCCACGGCCTCACGCCTTGCGCCAAAGGCCCGGCCCTCAAATACGCTTCCATCCGCCAAAAGCAGGGTGGCTTTTTCTGTCTGTACTGTCATGGCAACCTCCGTTTTAATTAAGGGCATTCTGAAAACTCCAAACTCTTGACAAATTCTACTGAAAACAGTATCTGCTGCGTTAAAAAAGCTGGGAATACATGAAGTATTCCTGCGCTTTTTGCCTTGCATCCACCTGTTTTCAGCGAATTTCTCCTCGGTTTTTCATTTTCAGAAAGGCCCAAAAAAATAGCCATTCTGAAAACAAATTCAGAATGACCAGTTTAAATAACGATTAAAAAACCCGGCAACATAAACAGCGGGGGAGAAATACGGTGGAATGCCTGCCCCGGTGGGCGAAGCTATTTTGACAAAGCCCTGTGCCAACATCAACAACCCATCCTTCCCCATTTGCTGCCGCAAAAAATCCAATGGTTCAAAATCCTTCGTCACATTGTAACAGAGGCTGCTTCGCTGTGTCAATAGCCGCCGCCCCCTGTTTTGCAGGTTTGTGCAACCTATTGCCCGGCGGGGGCAAAACAGGGCGGCGGTGGTGCAGAATGGTTAAAAAACCGCAGGCGCAACCTCCCGGCGGTTTTTGGGGCCTCGCAGCCGCGGCGCATTGCCTGTATAAAACCCCGGAGTTTTGCAGCCGGTAAGCCTTCATCCTGCAGTTTCGTGAGATTGACACAAGCCCAAACCGAGGGGTTTCTATTATTTTTGCAGTTTGCCATCTTGCAACAGGGCAGGCAGCGTGATATTATATTCAGTATATTATATTCTGATAAATATCTGCGACAAAGGCGCTGGATTGTGGCGGATGTCTGCCACTGGCCGGTGCTTTTCACAATATATCGGCTTTAACCCAATGATGCAGAAAAGCAAAGGGCAAAACCGCCGGATAATCAGAAGCTTTCGGCCTGCGGGTCGGCCCCCTGTTTTAGCGGCCGGGCAAACCCAGGGCTGATAAAAGAGGCTTTGGAAGAGATGCTAAAAGGATAAGACCACTTACTCATAGCGATATAAAGATTCTGCCTTTCTCCCTGCCTGAGGCGTGGGAGAGGGCAGAGAAGAACCGCTCTATCTTTTCAGCAGTGAATGGTACGAGGGGCAAGGGAGGGCACTAAGTTTGAAGAAAATGACCGGGGAAGAGCTCATTGCCGGTGTGGATATTGAGCAACTGCGGGGCAGCGTGGGGCAGAGCGTCACCATCAGCGCCTGTGTGCACAAGGTAAGGCAGATGAGCGGCTTCGCGTTTATCCTGCTGCGCACCGGGCGGTATGTGATACAAAGCGTCTACTTGCCCGACCAATGCGGCGACGATATCAGCGAGATTAAGGAAGGCTGCTATATAACCGCCACCGGTCTTGTGCGGGAGGACGAGCGCTCGGCCTACGGGCTGGAGCTGGTACTCACCGCGGTGGAGCTGCTTTCGCGCCCCTATGGCGAATATCCCCTCAAGGTTTCGCAGAAGCGGCTGGGCTGCTCGCTGGATACCAACCTGCAGCACCGCTCGGTGGCGCTGCGCAACCCCTATGAGCGGGCCATCTTCAAGCTCACCGAAGGGGTGGTTTCGGGCTTCCGTGCATTTATGCTGGCCGAGGGCTTCACCGAGGTGCACAGCCCCAAAATAGTCGCGGCGGGCGCAGAGGGCGGCGCAAACATCTTCCGGCTGAAATACTTTGACCGGGAGGCCTTTTTGGCCCAAAGCCCCCAGTTTTACAAGCAAACCTGCGTGGCCTTTTTCGACAGGGTGTTTGAGATAGGGCCGGTGTTCCGGGCCGAGCGCCACAACACCTCCCGCCATCTCAACGAATATACCGGGCTGGATTTCGAGATGGGCTTTATCGACAACATGTACGACGTGATGAATATGGAAACCGCCATGCTGCGCTATGTGCTGGATTACCTGCGGCAGCATTACAGCCACGAGCTTGCCCTCACCGGCGCAAGGCTGCCCGAGGTGGGCGAGATACCCTCCTTTACCTTTGAGGAGGCCATGACCCTCCTGAAAAAGAGCGGCGGCCGGGCCGACCTCGAGCCGGAGGACGAGGTAAAGCTTTGCCAGATAGCCAGAGAGCAGTACGGCAGCGAGTTTGTGTTTGTCACCCACTTTCCCGCGGCGAAGCGCCCCTTCTATGCCATGAACGACCCCGAAAACGGCAAGCTGGCGCTGAGCTTCGACCTGCTGTTCAGAGGGCTGGAGATTACCACCGGCGGGCAGCGCATCCACGACTACGCCCAGCAGGTTGAAAAGATGCGGCAGATGGGCCTCGACCCCGCCGATTTCGCCAGCTATCTGGATATTCACAAGTACGGCATGCCGCCCCACGGCGGTCTGGGCATTGGCCTTGAGCGGCTGGTGATGAAGCTGCTGGAGCTTAAAAACGTCAGGCAGGCGAGCCTCTTTCCCAGAGATATCAACCATTTGGATCCTTAAAGCAGGGCGGGCGATTGAACTTGATAAGATGCACAGGATATCATCCAAACAGATAAAGGAGCAGGGCGTTTCAGATGCCGTTTGAAAACGGCGTTTGGGAACGCCTTTCCCTATTCAAATATTGATATTTACGTCACCCTGCGGTTTCAAGTATAATGTATTTTGGAAACCGGCGGCGCAAGGCCGCACCGCCATCTGCACAGGCAGATTTTTACCCGATTATATCCGTGCGGGCCGCGCCCGCCCGTCCCTTTGTGAACGGGCCAGCAACCGGGCCGCAGACCAGTATATCGCAAGGAGGATGAGAGCATGACAGAGCAGAAAATCACCCAGCTGTTTGCGTCCAATGTGTTCAGCGACAGCGTCATGAGAGAGCGCCTGCCCAAGGAAACCTATAAATCCCTCAAAAAAACCATCGAGCAGGGGCTTGCGCTGGACGCCGGGGTGGCTCAGGTGGTGGCAAACGCCATGAAGGACTGGGCGGTGGAAAAAGGGGCGACCCATTACACCCACTGGTTCCAGCCGATGACCAGCATCACGGCCGAAAAGCACGACGCCTTTATCGCCCCCTCCGACGGCGGCAAGGTGATTTTGGAGTTCTCGGGCAAGGCTCTCGTCAAGGGCGAGCCGGACGCCTCCAGCTTCCCCTCCGGCGGGCTGCGCAATACCTTCGAGGCACGGGGCTACACCGCATGGGACCCCACCTCCCACGCCTTTATCAAGGACGGCACCCTGTACATCCCCACCGCCTTCTGCTCTTATACCGGCGAGGTGTTGGATAAGAAAACCCCGCTGCTGCGCTCTATCGAGCAGGTCAACCGGCAGGCTCTGCGGGTGCTGAAATGCCTGGGCAGCAGCGCCACCCATGTGGGCACCACCGTGGGGGCCGAACAGGAATACTTTCTCATCGATCGCGCCCTTTACGAGCGGCGCAAAGACCTGATGCTCACCGGGCGCACCCTCTTTGGCGCAAAGCCCCCCAAGGGGCAGGAGCTTGAGGACCACTACTTCGGCAGCATCAAGGATAGGGTTGCCGCCTACATGAAGGCGCTGGACGAAGAGCTGTGGAAGCTGGGCGTCTATGCCAAAACCGAGCACAACGAGGCGGCCCCCGCTCAGCATGAGCTGGCCCCCCTTTATACCACCGGCAACGTGGCCTGCGACCACAACCAGCTCACCATGGAGCTGATGAAGCGGGTAGCCGCCCGCCACGGGCTGGTCTGCCTGCTGCACGAGAAGCCCTTCTCGGGGGTCAACGGCTCGGGCAAGCACAACAACTGGTCGATGAACACCGACCGGGGCGAAAACCTGCTTAAGCCCGGCAAAAAGCCCGCCGAAAACAAGCAGTTTCTGCTTTTCCTCTCTGCTGTCATTAAAGGGGTTGACCAGTATGGCGACCTGATACGGGTAGCCATTGCGTCGGCAGGCAACGACTGCCGTCTGGGTGGCAACGAGGCCCCGCCAGCCATTGTTTCCATCTATCTGGGCGACGAGCTGACCAACATCCTGAGCTGCATCGAAACCGGCAACGGCCTCTCCTGCGCCGAGGTGCCCTCGATGAATCTGGGCGTAGCCAGCACCCCCATCTTCAAGGGCGATACCACCGACCGCAACCGCACCTCTCCTCTGGCCTTCACCGGCAACAAGTTTGAGCTGCGCATGGTGGGCTCCTCCCACTCGATTGCGGACGCCAACATTGTGCTTAACACCATCGTAGCCGATGCCCTGAGCGGATTTGCAGACCGGCTGGAGGCCGCCGTCGACCTTGACGCCGAGATTTTGGCCATTATCAAGGATGTGGCCACCAACCATAAGCGCATTATCTTCAACGGCAACAACTACGCCAGCGAATGGGTGGAGGAGGCCGAAAGAAGAGGGCTGCCCAACTACCCCAGCACGGTGGATGCGCTGCCCGCCTTCATCGCCGAAAAGAACATTGCGCTGTTCTCCAGACATGGCATCTTCACCCCCGCCGAGGTGCATTCCAGATACGAGATTATGATGGAGGCCTATTGCAAGACCGTTCAGATTGAGGCCCTCACCATGCTCGAGATAGCCAAACGGGAGATTTTGCCCGCCTGCATCGAATATTCCGGCATGGTCTTTAGCGCCCTCGCCGCCAAGCAGGCCACAGGTCTGGGGCTTTCGCTGGGCAGGGAGGAAGCGGGCGCGGCCCGGCTTTCCGGCCTGATGGATAGCCTGATGGAGCAGATAGAAGCCCTTGAAGCCGCGCTGGAGCAAAGCGCCGCGACCGAAGACGAAACGGCCCACGCCATCGCCTGTAAGCAAAATGTGCTGCCCGCGATGGAAAGCCTGCGTAAGGCCGCCGACCAGCTTGAAACGGTGGTGAGCAGGGAATACTGGCCCCTCCCCACCTACTCCGAGCTGCTGTTCAACATCTGACCGCGGCAGCATCATATAACCGTCAAAATTGGCCTGATTTGCAGATGCGAATCAGGCCAATTTTTTCTGTATCAGTATGTAATCCGCATCGGTTATCCGCCGTTTGCCTGCTGGGCCAGCAGCGCCTTGAGGGCTTCTACCTCTTGCTGCAGCTGGGCCATCTGGGCGGCCAACGTCTCCTGATCGGCCGAGCTGCCCGGTGTGGCCGTCCCCGACGGAGGCGTACCCAACCCCTGCAGGTAAATTTGCTGGTTGGCAGAGGTTTCAAGCACCTGCGCCACCAGCATGAAGAAGTTGCCCAGTGTGTTCTGGGCGTTGGCGCTCAAGGCATCAAGCATGAAAAAGCCGACGAGCAGTGCAAGGGTGGTAAAGGTCTTTGGAGGTATTTCCAGAAAACCGGCCAATCTTACACCCCCCTGTCCGTTTCAGTAGCCGCCGCCGGGCGGCAATCTTTTGCCTTGCCCCTTCTATGTTATATATATGCAAAAAGGGGCAAAAAGCGATTCTTCTGGGGGCAAAAGGAGCAAAAACAACGAAAATGGCCCGCTTCGGCAAAATGAAGCGGGCTAAAAGCAGCAATGGCAGGGGGCATACCGGAGAAATATAGGGCGGGCGCAGCGGGCCTTAGCGGCTGCGCTTCCAGCTTTTGAGCATGCGGATATCCTCCCCCGCAAAGGCCAGCATGGTGTAGCCGCAAAGCAGCCGCGATACCAGCCGCTCGGCATATTTTTGCTGAATTTCATCGGGGGGCAGATTGGTGCTGATGATGGTGCGCCGCTGTTCCAGCAGGCGGCTGTTAATCAGGTTAAAAAGCACCGAGGAGGCCAGCGGGGTGGTGAACTCGGAACCAAGGTCGTCTAAAATCAGCAGGTCGCACTCCTGCGCATATTGCAGAAACTGGGTGTCGCTGCCCTGTGGGTCGCGCCCAAACTTAGCCCGCTCGGCCCGGTCAATCAGCCCTTGGGCGGTGGTATACACCACGCCGAAGCCCCGCTCAATCACACGGCCCGCAATGGCCAGCGAAAGGTGGGTCTTGCCAAGTCCGGTGCGGCCTATCATCATCAGGCTTTCGCCCCGCGGGCTAAACTCGGCGGCGTAGCTTTTGCACTTGGCCAGTACGGTGGACATCTTTGCCCGAGGACTGATGGGCTCGCCGCCCGCGTCGCCGGAGTAGTAGTCGAGGTTGAACCGCTCAAAGCTGTATTCGTCGCGGCTGCCGGGCACCGGTATCTGGCGATAGGCTTCAGCCTTGAGCAACGCCTCAAAGCAG
>JAEWWW010000102.1 GCA_023396215.1 Bacillota bacterium
GAGGGGACCTTCGCGGCGCAGAAGTGGGGGCACAATTTAACACGCGTTTTGCGACGAGGATTAGAGGCAGCTGAGGATCACTGCCTCCTCTCGGCGACCGCGATGAACTTAAAACGCATGATCCGGTGCCTGGGATAAGTCCCACGGCGCTGTTTTTTATGTCTCAAGTCCTGTCCCGCAATAAAAATATGGCACTTTGTCAACAGCCCGATATTGGCACACAGCACTAAACTTATCATATTCTCAGCGTAAGCAAATATCCATCTATCAACCCGAAGTTCCTAAGAAACCTCTGTTGCCGAAACGGCCCTCAGCAGGATGGCTTCGTCTTGTCCCCTGACAATCTCG
The DNA here is from genome assembly GCA_023396215.1 of Bacillota bacterium. GTDB lineage: Bacteria > Bacillota > Clostridia > Oscillospirales > Ruminococcaceae > Heteroruminococcus. The sequence continues at coordinate 349 of JAEWWW010000102.1, forward strand.
AACCGATACAATATTTGGTTTCTAAAGATTGGTTCGGGCTGCTCGACTCCCAGAGCAGAATCATAAAGGTCTATCTTATAACTAATTTCATTTCCGTTACGCTCTTCGCCGACAATTTCTACGTCAATCCAAGGGTTCCCCCCTGCTGGATAAAAAACATATGCCTGTTTTTCTACATTAAAACGGGGATATCCCTCCTCATCAGGGGGTTGAGGATATACAAAGTTATCAACGCCAAACCGCAGAGCAATATAGGCATCTACATCGGCTTTCTCAAAATAACATAAACCTTCCTCATCCTTTTGATAAAGGCCTGCTTCATAGAGTTCCCAAAAGGTATACCAGCCAATGCGTGTAGGGCTTATTTCCTTTGTCGTTTCAAAAGCGCCTGCAAACAGTACCGCAAACTCGGTTACTTGTGCTCTTAGCTTTTCTAAGTCTTGCTCCTGCAAATCGATATCGGGCAAAACCGCATCGCTGGCGGAGGAGGAGCGGGAGGGTTCCTCCGAATCGGGCGCGCCGCTGGGTGTTGTGGGCCTTTGGCAGGCGGTGAACCCAGCCACTATCAAAAGGGCAAGTACCGTTATCAGTGCTCGTTTCATGCTGATGCCTCCTTCGGTCGTCTTTCCCTTATATTTAAGAGGTGCGGATATCGGCCGCTTTTGCTGCATCCCGCCGCCGGTTTGGGCATTCGGTTACCCAACCGTCGAAAAACCGGAGCTCCCATAGGCAGCCCCGGTCGGTGCAAGGGCTGTCTTAAAAGCCGTGAAACCCATTTCTCCCATTTTAAAACAATCCCTAGTAATATTCCACATCCACCCGCTTGCCGGTGGCACGAAGCTCGGTGGCAAGCTCGTTTATCAGGTTGAGCTTGAGCCCCAGCGAAACCGGCATCCCCGGGTTTTGGTGGGCAGGGTTGAGCGCCCGCCCCACCAGAAAGGTAATCTGGGTGCATTTTTCCAGCAGGATGGCCGCCAGCGAGGTGGCGCCGTCGGTTTTATGGTAGTTGATGAGGGTAGGCTCGCCCGACCCGCGGCTGTTTTGCTCGCGGATGAGGTCGAGGCATTTGCGCAGGGTCAGCACACCCTCGGTGACAAGGTCGATGCCCGGGATGGCCGCGACGGGGGGCAGGGCGGGGTTGTCGTAATCGAGCCGCACCGTCAGCTCGCGCCCGGTGACCCGGCTGACAATCTGGGAGGTGGTGCCCCCGCAAACCACCTTATAGCCCGGCGCCCGCAGCATGCGGCTCACCACCAAACCGTCGCTTTCGGGGTTCAGCGGCGGCCCCACCATCACGGTGGCTGGCCGGTTCTCACAGATTTTCAGCACGCACACGGTGGAGTCATCCCCCGCTTTATCCATATACAGGGTGTTCACCGCCTGCAGCACCCGCTTAGCCAGCACCCGGGGCGAGATATCGGGGGCCATGCTCTCTGAGATATAGCGCACGGCGTTGTCGTACTGCCAGCCCAAATCCAGCAGACGGCCCACCCCGGCGTGCACCACACCGTCGGAAAAGAGCACCATATAGTCGCCGGGCAGCGCCCGAAAGCTGGAAAGATAGATGGTCTTTCCCCCTTCGGTGCTCTGCCTGCGCTCGATATCCATTGGCTTGCCGTCCCGAAAATAGACAAAGGCGGGGTTGTCAAACTCGGCCACATAGGCTACCCCGTCGGGCTTGATTTTGACAATCGAGAAGGTGGAATAGGCCACGGCGCGCTCGCTGCAGACCGGCAGGGTGTTGGCTACCGTTTCCACCACCTCGCTGAGCTTGGCCCCCTGCGCCATCATGGTGGCGATAATCTTGCTGGTGAGGGTGGCCAGAATGTTGGCCTTTACCCCGCTGCCCAGCCCGTCTGCCAGCACGGCATAAAAAGCGCCGTCGGTGCGCACAACCTCCACCTTGTCGCCGCAAAGCTCTTCGCCCGCCTTATACAGGCTTTCATAGCCGGCGTCTATGTACAGGCTCATAGTAGCTCCCCCAAAACAACCTTCATGCTTATTGATTTTCCCCATTCATTGTTTTTTTCAGGTTGGTCAGCGCCACCTTGGTTTCGGCGGTGGTTTCGCCCAGCAGGCTGGCAATCTCCTGCGCCACCCGCATCTGCTTATCGATGACCCTCTGGGCCACATCCACCGTGTTCATCCGCAGCTCCTCCAGCTGGCGCTGGTGCTGCCGGGCGGCGGTGATATCCTTGGAAAAGACGATGTAGGTATCGCTTTCGCGAATATAGACCACCGTCTGCTCAATTTCCACATTGCCGGAGGTCACAAGCCCCACCTTGGAAACGGGGTGCCCGCTCCCCTTTGCCTGCTCAAAGCTATCCTCACCGAAGAAATCGGGCAGCATCTGCCCCACCGCCCGCTGCTTGGCGACACCGTAAATCTGCTCGGCGCGGGGGTTGAGGTCGATGACGTCCATATCGCCGCTCAGGGCGATGATGCTGTTGGGCGAATGCTCGATGACGGTGGAGGAGATGTTCTCGGCCTGCTCCCGCAGGAAGGGCAGGCACATGTTGATATCGGCCTTGCCCAGAAAAACCGCCTCGGCCTTGGCGCGGCAGGTGGGATAGCCGCAGCTGCCGCAGTTGAGTTCGCTTTCGGGGTGGGTTTTGCCGATTTTGGCCAGTATATCCTCCACCTGCTGTTCGGTGGGGTGTATGTACTCCTGCTTGCGGTTGGAGAAGGGCCGGTGGTAGGCGACCCTCTGCTGCGCCGTGGGGGCGGGGCGGCTATCCCGCTCCTTGGGCAGGTGGTCGATCAGCAGACCGCTGCCGAAGGGGGTTTTGGAATCCATCCGCATCACCGGGCCGCCCAGACAGCCGCCCCGGCAGATGTTTGCCTCGATGAACAGCCCCTTCTGGGGATAGAGGCTCAGCCAGTCAAAAAGGGCGATGCATTCCTCCACGCCGTCCACCGCCAGCGTCCGGTAGCCGTTCAGCCCGCTTTCGGGGATGGTTCTTAAGATACCCGCCGGCTTTGGGTAAAGCCTTGCCACCGGCTCGTCCACCCCCGGCGCTTCGGCATCGGGGCCGTCGGCGGTTTGGGGGCTGAGTACCATCCACTGGGCGAGGGCCGAAAAGGTAACGGCGTGGTTCACCGCCTGCCCCGCCAGCGGGTCGCCCGCCTCATGCATCTTGGCAAGGCAGGGCCCTGCAAACACCACGTCGATATCGCCGTACATCCTGCGCATCAGGCTTGCGTGGGCCTCCATGGGCGAAAGCACCGGCGCCAGCATCGGTATCAGGTGGGGGTAGCGCTGCTCCACCAGCATGACCGCCGAGGGGCAGGCGGTGGTGATGATATTCTCCATCCTTCCCTGCGAGAGCAGCTGCGCATAGCTCCGGCTGGTTTCAGCCGCGCCGATGGCGGTTTCCTCCACCCCGGCGAAGCCCAGCCGCTTGAGGGAGGCCGACAGCTCCTCAAAGCTGACCCCTTCAAAGTAGGCCTCCCACGAGGGGGCGACGGTGACGTAGACCCGCCGCCCGGCGGCGATGAGCTGCTGCACCTTTGGGATGTCGTTGCGGGTAAAGCGGGCGTTTTGGGGGCAGCACTCCACGCAGGTGCCGCAGAGCACGCATTCCTGCTTGATGATGCTGACGCTGCCATCCTTAAAGGCAATGGATTTTAGCGGGCAAAGGCGAATACACTTGTAGCAGTGCTGGCAGTTGCCCACATTGAGGTTGATAATGCTCACAGGTCGGATACCTCCTCGGGTAATGAAAGCATGGGCAGCAGCCGGGTGTAAAAAATATCGGCGCTGTTGGCAAAGCCCACCCCTTCCACCGGCTGGCCGCCGATGGTCATCGAGATTCCGCTCAGGCAGCGCCCCATGCAGAAAGACGCTTTCAGGCAGACCTGCTCTTCAAGATGGTGCTGCTTAATCAGCTCCTGAAAGGTGGATATCACCTGATAAGAGCCCTTCATGTGGCAGGAGCTTCCCACGCACACAACAACCTCGGTCATCGCTGAACCCCCCGGCATAAATTGGGCAACACAGCGTCCTTTTCATTCCGCCTGCGGCGAAAGGGCGATTTTTGTTATCGCCATAAATGGTGCGGCGTTGCCTTTGTTATAAACTTAACATATCCATTATACGCCTGCCCCCGGGGCCGTACAATGACCCCTTTCTATTTTCAGAGTCATCCACATATTTTTATCGTTTGCCGGGGCGGTTTTGTGCAAAGGGGTGGCAGTGCGCAATTCCGCATGGTTTGTGCGGCTGCCGCAGGCCGGTAATATTCGCCCCTGCGGGGGGAATGGCGGCGGCGTTGCCCCGCGTCTTACGCGGGCGGTGGCGGGGGTGTGGTT
>JAEWWW010000127.1 GCA_023396215.1 Bacillota bacterium
TATACCCCCCCCCCCCCCCCGGGGCCTCAACTGCATAACGCAATTTTATTTGACGGAAAAAAATCATTGGAAGAACAAGGAAAATTGACCGCCGCCGAAGGCCGCCACCGCCGGCAGGCTTACTGTCCGGCGGGGTTCATCATCAGCAGCCTCTGCTTGCTTTCCCACAGGTTGTAGGAAAGGTCGACATAGTACTTATGGGGGTATTCGAAACGCTTAACCTCGTCCCAAAGCTGGTCTACCTGACGGCTGCAATAGTCGCGGATTTCGGCCAGCGGGGGGCTGGTATAAACCTGACGGCCCCGGTCAAAAACCCGTGTCAGCAGCGGCACCGCCTCAAAGTTGGTGACCGTCTTTTTCTTCCAGATGGCGTTGGGGTCAAAAATCACCAGCGGCTTTTCGGTATCCACCACCTCGTCGTGCAGCGTCACATAGTCGGCCACCGCCTTGTTGTTTTCGCGGCTGACCAGACGGTACAGGCTCTTGAAGTGAGGGTTGGTGATTTTCTCCACCGTTTCGCTGACCTTGATGCGGGGCTGAAGCTGCCCGCTCTCGTCGCCGATGGCCGCCAGCTTATAGACGCCGCCAAAGACCGGGTCGGATTTGCTGGTGATGAGGTTTTCGCCCACCCCGAACATATCCACCTGCGCCCCCTGTATCAGCAGGTCGCGTATGATATATTCATCCAGCGAGTTGGAGGCCATAATCTTTACATCGGAGAAGCCGGCCGCATCCAGCAGCTTGCGGGCTTTTTTGGAAAGGTAGGCGATATCGCCGCTGTCGATGCGGATGGCCGCCGGACGGTAGCCCGCGGGTACCACCACCTCGTTGAACACCTTGATGGCGTTGGGCACCCCCGAGTGCAGCACGCTGTAGGTATCCACCAGCAGGGTGCAGCGGCTGGGGTTGAGCTGGGCGTACCGCTTAAAGGCCTCGTATTCGCTGTCGAAAACCTGCACCCAGCTATGGGCCATGGTGCCCACCGCCGGGATGCCGTGGTCGCGGTCGGCGATGGTGCAGGCGGTGGCGTGGCAGCCGCCGATGTAGGCCGCCCTTGCCCCCAGCATGGCGGCGTCGTAGCTCTGTGCCCTGCGGGAGCCGAACTCGGAAACAAAGCGGCCGTCGGCGGCCCGCACCACCCGGTTGGCCTTGGTGGCCACCAGCGACTGGTGGTTGATGGTCAGCAGCACCATCGTTTCGATGAGCTGGGCCTGTATCACCGGGCCTTTGACCACCACCACCGGCTCGTGGGGAAACACCGGGGTACCCTCGGGCACCGCCCAAAGGTCGCACTGAAACTTGAAGTTGCGCAGGTAGTCGAGAAACCGCTCTGAAAACTGGCCCTTGCCGCGCAGGTAGTCGATGTCCTCTTCGGTGAAGTGCAGGTTGTTAAGATACTCAATCAACTGCTCCAGCCCCGCCATAATGGCAAAGCCGCCTCCGTCGGGGATGCGGCGGAAAAACATATCAAAGACCGCCTCGCGGTTTTCGAGGCCGCTTTCAATGTAGCCGCTGCCCATGGTTAGTTCGTAAAAATCGGTGAGCATTGTCAGGTTGCGTTTGTCAATCATGTTTATCTCCATAAGCGTAGTGTCCTCCCCTGCCGGTTGTTAGGGCGTTTCTGAAAATGGAAAACCGCTGGGAAATTCAGGGCGTTTCTGAAAATGGAAAACCGCCGGGAAATTCGCTAAAAACAAGCGGATGCAAGGCAAAAAGCGCAGGAATACTTTATGTATTCCGAGCATTTTTAACGCAGCAGATGCTGTTTTCAGTAGAATTTGCCAAGGGTTTGGAGTTTTCAGAATGCCCCTGCTGGAAACAAGCGGATGCAAGACAAAAAGCGCAGGAATACTTCATGTATTTCCAGCTTTTTTAACGCGGCAGATGCTGTTTTCAGTAGAATTTGACAAGGGTTTGGAGTTTTCAGAATGCCCCTATGCTTCTTGCGGAGCTTTGAGCGGGCGAACAGCCGCCGTTTTCGGCTGTCAAAGGAAGAAAAATCTATTGTCAAACGATGTCTTTTACCACCAGAATGCCGTTGGAAAGCATACTGTCGATAAAAACAGCGCTGAGTAGTTGCGCGTTGTGCCAGGGTGCGTCGTAGGTATCCACCAGCGACAGCGGCACCACCACCCGTCCGGGCAGGTTATACTGGTTGAGCCACGCCCGCAGGGTGGTTGCAAACTGGTAGATGCAGATATCGGTGCAGCAGCCGGTGACAATATAATCCTTCACCGGCTCTTTGAGCAGCTGCTCCATGCCCGCGAAAAAGGCGTTGGTGGAGTTTTTGTAGACGGTGAAGGGCCGCAGCCGCGAAAGCTCGTCCACCAGCTCGCATTCGGGGGTGTCCTCCATGCAGTGGGCGGGGTAGCTTTCAATCTCGGGCGAGCCGGGGGAATGCCGGTCTGAAAAGGCAAGGATATGCATGCTCCGGGCGATGCAGCGGTCGACGAAATCGGCGATGGGGGCAATCAGCCCCTGCACCCGCTCTGAGTAGAGAGCGCCTTCCAGCGCAAAGCCCTTGTTCATATCGATAACCACCGCCATGGTTTCGGCGGGGGCAAAGCTTTCCAGCTTCAGGGTTTCAAGCTGCTCTATCCGGTCATAGACGCCGTCCAGCGCCTTGAGGGTTTCTTTTAGAAAATCGTTTTTGGGGGCAAGGGGTTTCATTACAAACTCCTCCCTTTTTTAGCTTTTAGTCTGGCTTGCGGCCGACGAAAAGGTCGATGGGCTCCTCAAACTCGGCCACCACCTCGCCGGTTTCATCCAAGGCATAAATCAGGGCGAGGGCGGGGTGAACGCCTTTCTCCAGCGGGGCCAGCAGGGCGTCCTCGGCAATGTGGCTGCCGGGCGGCACAAGGGGGGATTCATACACCACCTCCCCGGTGTCCTCCAAGAGGTAGACCAGCTGCATGTCGTACAGGTTGGCGTCGGGGTTTTCGGCCATAATCACGCCGGGGGCCCCGCTCTCCTTAAAATAAGGACGGCCCGACAGACGGTAGTAAAACACACCGGATTCAAAGCCGCCCCAGTCGCCCTCTTCGGCGCCGGGCAGCGCGCCCTGAGCTATCGCCGGGGCTGGGTCGCCTCCTGTGGGGCGCGAAGGGCCGTCGCCCAAAAGCTTACCCAGCAGCACCGCCGCCGAAAAGACCAGCACAATAGCCCCCATGCAGACCGCGGGGGCGTAATTTTGACGTCGCCTTTTTGCCATAGCTTTATTCTCCTCAATTACAGCCCTGTTCATACTGTTACAGGGCTAAAAAACGTGGGGTGAGTGGCTGGATGTCAAGATAAAAGTAAAATAGTTATTCTGCGGTTATTATACTATGATTGACAGGGATAAACAATATCTGACAAAAATCAGTCGCTGCAATTGCAGGGCAACCGGCACCTGCCCGTCTTGAAGCGCACTTCGCCACGCGGGCGGCTGATAACCGCCCCTACGGCTTTTGGTGCATTTGCAGAACCACCTCACCGCGGGCAGCACCCTCCAAGGGAGGGGAAAGGGAAACAATGACTAAACGGATACCTCCCCCATTAAAATAAGCTTTCTTATTGATGTGGTATTTACAAATAGCACCCATGATTATATGCTCTAGATATGGGTTTTTCAAAGGAGGGCTTATATGAAGCAAAAGCTGAATCTTCTTTTTCTGATCATTATCGTTTGCATCAGTACAGGCTGCACCGCCGCAACATATAGTGCCCCCCAGCCAAGCAGCGGTCAGGTATCATCACATACAGAGAATTTATCAAATGAAAGAATCCCTTTACGGGAGGAAAGCCGCTTCTTTTCATTTCAAGACGCTCTGCCCCAGAACCTGCCGCCGCAGATTATCAGTGACGATGAGGAGGCCTATCGACTGGCGCTAACCATAAGAAATTATCTATTCTATGGTAAAAATAGCTTGGAAGATTTTAGCCGACAGGTAAACGGCGGCGCCCTTGAAACCGCCATCTATCACACCATCCCCCTTGATTTGAGGTATTCTTATGGGTTAGGCGAAGGTTTTGTGTGCGAAGAATATCCAAATCATGTGATTACCGGGCTTGTCGAAGAACTGGTTCGCAAAGGCAAAGACCCGGCTGCAATCTTTTATGCCGATGCTGTAAGAGCGACCGCGAAAAAGCTCTTTGGAGAGGACGTGGCATATAAGGACGCCGGCGCGGCATTCTATGAGTACTTCCCCGAGCAGGACGTATATATACAATTTGGGGATTTACCGCAAACCTGGTTCCTGTACCCGCAAATTACAGCATATAGGAAAACAGACGACGGATACACCTGCGAGGCCATTTTGGTTTGGGCGCTTGACAGCGATACACCGATGAAAGTAAATGATACTGCGCTGACCAAAGATAACTTTGAGCAAGTGACCTCCGGCAGCGAAAAGTACAGATATACCTTCACATCACAGCAGGATGGCTTACTGGTTTTAAGGGAACTGCAAACCTTAAGCTAGCTTTGGGAGTTGATTTGGGCATCGGTTTGCATCTCTGAGAGGGGCCGCTCCCCTGCTGCTTCGTCACGCGGGCGGCTGACAGCCGCCCCTGCGGATTTCTGTATGTTTGCGGCTTTTACCGCCCTTTTTCTGTTTGCCGCCCGGCGCCGGGTGTGCTATACTGAGAAAAACAGTCGGCCCAAAGCCCCGCCAAGGGAGGGATGAGGTTGGGAGACAGCAGCAATTTTTTCGCCATCTGGCTGCCGCTTTTCATTGTGTTTTTTATTATCTTTACCCAGCGCACAGCCACGCAGTATGTCATCAAACGCAAATCGAGCAGAAGGAGGCTTTCCCCAGTGAATAACGATTTGGTCAAGCAGTTTACAGGCAAAAAATGCATGGTTTCGACAGGCTCTTTCGGGTCGGGGCTGGCAAACGCCACTGGCACCGTTAAGAAGGTACAGGATAACTGGATTGAGATGGAGGATAAAAAGGGGAAAATCTCGCTGATTAACCTCGAATTTGTGGTGGGCATCAAAGAGGTGTAACCCGGCCCGCCGCCTCTGATTAAAACCGTACAGATAAAACACCGCCGGTCAAAGCTGCTGCTCTGACCGGCGGTTTGCCGTTCTTTAAAGCTTTTGCCCGCACCGGTTCAGGCCTCCTCTTTCCCCCGCTTTTTGGCCGCCTCCACAATGGCTTCGCGGTAGGCGCGGGCCGCCTGCTCGGTTTTGTTGTCGCCAAACTGGTAATAGACCCTGTCGCGGATGGCGTCGGGCAGGTACTGCTGCGGGGTGTAGTGGTTGGGGTAGTCGTGGGAGTATTTGTACCCCTGCGCCCGTCCCAGCTTCTTGGCCCCGGCGTAGTGGCCGTCCTTGAGGTAATCGGGGATGGAGCCGCTGTGCCCAGCCCGCAGGTCGCCCATGGCGGCGTCAATGGCGATAATTACGCTGTTGGATTTCGGGCTGGTGCAGAGCAGCACCACCGCCTGCGCCAGCGGCAGCCGCGCCTCGGGCAGCCCCAATTGCAGAGCGGAATCGACACATGCCTTGACGATAGACACCGCCTGCGGATAGGCAAGGCCCACATCCTCGCTGGCCATGACCAACAGGCGGCGGCAGGGCGAAAGCAGGTCGCCCGCCTCCAGCAGCCGCGCCAGATAGTGGAGGGCGGCGTTTTCATCCGAACCCCGCACCGACTTTTGCAGCGCCGACAGGATATCATAATGCTCGTCGGCATCCTTGTCGTAGCGCATGGCGCTGCGCTGGGTGACCTCCCGCACGTCGTCCAGCCCGATGTGGCGGGGGTTTTGGCCCGCGGTGGCGAGCCACGCGAATTCGAGGGCGTTCACCGCCTTGCGCACGTCGCCTCCGCAGCTGCGGGCAATGTGGGCCAGCGCACCCTCCTCCAGCGTCAGCGGCTGCTGCTCCGAAAGCCCGACAGCCACCCGCTCAAGGGCGGTCTGCACCGCCTCGGGCGGTACCGGCTTGAACTCCAGCACGGTGCAGCGGCTTAAAATGGCGCTGTATACATAAAAATAGGGGTTCTCGGTGGTGGAGGCAATCAGCGTCACCGAGCCGTCCTCGATGAACTCCAGCAGGGTTTGCTGCTGCTTTTTGTTGAGGTACTGAATCTCGTCCAGATACAGCAGGATGCCGCCCCTGCCCGCGAGGGTATCCCGCTCCTCCACCACGGCGCGGATATCGGCGGTGCCTGCGGTGGTGCCGTTGAGCCGGTGCAGTCGCATGCCCGCCCCCTGCGCGAGGATGCGGGCCACGGTGGTTTTGCCCACCCCCGAAGGACCGTAGAATATCATGTTGGGCAGCGCCCCGCCCGCGGCCACCCGGCTCAGGATGCCGCCGGGGCCGAGGATATGCTCCTGCCCCACCACCTGCTCCAGGCTTTGGGGCCGGATGGTATCTGCCAATGGCATCGCGGTTACCTCCCTGCTGATGAATGATGGCGGATGGTGCGTAAATCAGACAAGGCCGCCCACCGGGCAAAGCCGGCGGCGGGCCTTTCTGCATCGTTGGTTCGGTTGTTCCCGGGCCTTATCCCCTATTCGTACAGGGGGTATCTGGCGCAAATCTCGTTGACCCCCGCCCGGATTTCGTCGGCGCAGTGGTCAAAGTCGCTGGCCGCCTGATGGATGAAGCCGGCGATGCGGGTCATATCAGCCTCCACAAGGCCGCGGCTGGTGACCGCCGGGCTACCCAGACGGATGCCGCTGGTGATGAAGGGACTCTGGGGGTCGTTGGGAATGGCGTTTTTGTTGGCGGTGATATAGACCTCGTCCAGACGTTTTTCCAGCTCCTTGCCGGTGACGCCGAAGCTGCGCAGGTCAACCAGCATCATGTGGTTGTCGGTGCCGCCCGATACCAGATTAAAGCCCTTATCCAAAAGGCCCTGCGCCAACGCGGCGGCGTTGCGGCGCACCTGCCGCTGGTACTCCTTGAAGCCGTCGGTGAGGGCCTCGCCCAGACAGACCGCCTTGGCGGCGATGGTGTGCATCAGTGGGCCGCCCTGCGTACCGGGGAAGATGGCCTTATCGATGGCCTTGGCATACTGCTCACGGCAGAGAATCATACCACCCCGGGGGCCCCGCAGCGTTTTATGGGTGGTAGTGGTCACTACGTCGGCATAGGGCACCGGGCTCATGTGCTCGCCCGCCGCCACCAGACCGGCAATGTGGGCCATATCCACCATAAACAGCGCGCCGCACTCTTTGGCAATCTCGCCGATGGTTTTAAAATCAATCTCGCGGGGGTAGGCGCTGGCCCCGGCCACAATCATTTTGGGCTTCACTTCCATCGCCTGCTTGCGCAGGGCGTCGTAGTCGATGGTCTGGCTGTCGTCCGAAACGCCGTAGGCCACAAAGTTGTAGTATTTGCCCGACATATTCACCGGGGAGCCGTGGGTCAGATGGCCGCCGTGGGCGAGGTTCATCCCCAGCACCGTGGCGCCCGGCTCGAGCAGGGCAAAGTAAACCGCCAGATTGGCCTGCGCTCCCGAGTGGGGCTGCAGGTTGGCGTGCTCGGCCCCAAAGAGCTTTTTGGCGCGCTCGATGGCGATGTTTTCGGCGATATCAACACATTCGCAGCCGCCGTAGTAGCGTTTTGCCGGATAACCTTCGGCATACTTATTGGTCAGAACCGACCCCATTGCCGCCATCACAGCGGGTGAAACCAGGTTTTCAGAAGCAATCAGCTCCAGATTGCGGCGCTGACGGGCCAGCTCCTGCTCCATCGCCTGCCCCACCTCGGGGTCAAGCTGCTTAACAAAGCCGATGGTATCCAGCATATTTGCGTGCATGTTGTAACCTCCCAATAATCTGCTTTATTCGTCTATTATGCTACAGCCGCAAGGCGGCATAGTATCGTGGGAATTAATCGGTGAACCGGGGAATATATAGCCTGCTTGGGTGCATGCTTGCGGGTATGATAATTTTTCGCAGGGGCGGGTATCATCCGCCCGCTTGCCTGCGGCAGAATTTGCAGCCAAAGAACCGGCAGGCAGCGAAAAACCGTGCAAGACGAGGCGGCAAACGCAGCAAATTAGGGAGCATATTTGATATATGTGATCGACATTTGCAAGTGCAGCCAACAAAGTAAGTAAAATGCCTTTAAGGGCATTTACGTTTGCGCGACTTTTTCGTTTGCCTGCGCATAATAACTACTCTTCGGTTATTATACAACGAGGTGCAACGATAAGCAACGCCGGAGCGACAAAATTCGTCCACTTCCGTTGTGTGAAATGGCGTGTGGGGATTTCTATGTTGCTTCTTATGAAGGTTCTGCCCCTGCCGCTTTATAAGAACGCCCATGCGCGCCACAGGCCGTAGAGGAGAAAGACCGCCCCGACCGCGACCCAGAACCACACAGATTTTACAAAGCGCGGTCGCCCGGTTACAAAGGCTACGGCCAGCAGCAGGCAGCAGACTGCCAGCAGGTAAACCAGCGGATGAAACGCCGCGGCCCCGGCGAAATCCAGCGCCAGCAGCCGCAGCAGGGCGCGGGTCATGCCGCAGCCCGGGCAGGGTATGCCGGTGTAGGCAAGGATTGGGCAGCGCCAAAACCGGGAAAGCAGCACCGCCGCCCCCACCGCCGCCAGAGTGCCGCCCGCCGCCAGCAGCAGGCGAAATTTCCATCCTTTTTGCATCATCGGGCAAGCCCTCCCCCATCCTGTTGTGTTTTATAAGAATAGCACAGCCCGGCGGGCAGCACAACAAAAAAGCGCCGCCGCAGGGCAAAGCCTGCGGCGACCAGCTGGGGTAAAAGACCCGGCGACCGTCAGAGATGCGGCAGTAGCCGCAGCGCCGCCGATAGCGCCAGACAAAAGGGGCTGTAAAATAAAACGCAGGATGACCGGCTATGCCAAAGCGCGTTACAAAAACAGGCAGGCAACAAAAAGCGCGCAAGGCGAGACGGCAAATGAGGGGGCATATTCATATATGTGACCGATATTTGCAACTGCTGCCAACAAAGTAAGCCAGACGCCCTGAAGGGCATTTTATATTTGCGCGGCTTTTTTAATAGCCTGGGGTTATGCCGCAGGGGCGGTTACTGCCCTTGCCGCCCGGCGGGCAGTGCGGCGGGGGCAGCCTGTTGCCCGGCGCGAAGCAAAACAGGCGGCTCTCTGAAAGGCCGACCGTGCCAGCGCCGCAAAAAGGCAGGACTGGGCCAGCATCTGAACAAAGCCGATGCTGCCTTGCTCCCATGCGCCGAGGCTGCCCACAACCCCCAGTAGTACAAGGGAGAGAGCGATAAAGTTCCAGAGGTGTTGATGCATCCTTCTTGCTGTCATGGCGCAACGTCCTTTCTCTTCCGGTCAGCTCGACGAACGGGTGTTTTCTTTTGCTTGTCCTTATTCTATTACAACCAACAGTTGTTGTCAATAGGTTTTTACAACTTTTTTTACTATATTTTTAGCAGTCTATTTACTTGCACTACATATAGTAGTATAATGACAATATATTTAAAACAGGCTGTTGAAAAAAATGCCGGACGGTATTGTGGTTCAGCTATTTTACCTCCCGTATAGGCGGCAGTTGCAGGTTTCTGTCGAAGACGCCCGGATACGGCTGCGTCTTTGCCGCCCTGTATCCGGCGTTTTGGCTATCCGCCTGTTTGGGACATGCTCATTAAAAAGTAGGGGGTTTTATCGATGTTTGCAGAAAGACTGCGGGAGCTGCGCAAGGCAAAGAAGGTTTCTCAGGGAAAGCTTGCACAGGCGGTAGGCGTCAGCCAGCAGGCGGTGGGCAAGTGGGAAACCGAACGCTCTACCCCCGACCCGGCCACAGTGGCGCAGATTGCCTCCTATTTTGGGGTGAGCGCCGACTATCTGCTGGGCTGCTCCGACCTGCGGGCTGGGCCGGAGGCGCGCCCCAAGCTGCAGGCCACCCAGCAGGTACCGGTGGTGGGCGCGGTCAGGGCGGGCTACGGCGCGCTGGCCTTTGAGGAGGATTTGGGCTACTGCGCCGCGGATGTGCGCAACCCTGCCGATTATTTTTACCTGATGGTGCGCGGCGACAGCATGGAGCCCCGCATCAGCGAGGGAGACTTGGCCCTTGTGCACCGCCAGCCCGATGTGGAAAACGGGCAGTTGGCGGTGGTGCTGATAAACGGCGAGGAAGGCACCCTGAAAAAGGTGATTAAGAAGCAGGGCACCGTCATTTTGCAGCCCTTTAACCCCGCTTACCCGGCCATGGTGTATGTGGGACAAGACCTTGAGCAGATACAGATTGTGGGCAAGGTGGTGGAAACCAAGACCCGGTGGTAGGGCTTGCAGACACGCTGAATATCCTGTGTAACACCCAGAAGGAGCAATGTCTTGGTTGCTCCCTCTTTGGGCGACAGCATCGATTTTGGGAGGGTACCGCAGATGAATAAGGTTACCTGTATCTGTCTGGGCGTAAGGAGTATGGAGAAATCCATTGGTTTTTACAGGGATAAGCTTGGATTCCAAACCGACGAAAAGGGCGATAACCCCCCGGTGGTATTTTTCAACACCCCCGGAACAAAATTTGAGCTTTATCCTTTGAATTTACTGGCGGAAGATATCAGCAAGGAAAGCCCGCCCAAAATAGCGGAAGGCTTCGGCGGCATCACTCTGGCCTATAATGTTGCAAACAAAGAGGATGTTGAACAGACAATTGAACTGGCCAGAAGCGCCGGGGCCAGGATTGTCAAAGAGCCGCAGGATGTTTTTTGGGGCGGGTATCACGCCTATTTTGCCGACTTGGACGGCTATTATTGGGAGGTCGCCTGGGGGCCTGATTTTCAGTTTGACGACAACGGAATGCTGATATTTTAGAAAGGGAGAACTCCCGGAATGAGTGACTTAACCAGGCTGCCAAACATAGCGAAGAAACTGGAAGCGCAGCTGATTGGTGTGGGCATCACCTCTGCCGAACAGTTGAAAGCGGTTGGGAGCCGAGAAGCGTGGCTTCGTATTCTTGCCGGCGACCCATCCGCCTGCCTCATGCGGCTTTCGGCGTTGGAGGGTGCTATTCAGGGTTTGCGTTGGCATGCCCTTGACGATGGCACAAAACAATCATTAAAAGAGTTTTATCATCTGCATAAAAAAGAGCGCCTCCCGAATCAATGATTCCGGAGGCGTTCTTTTTATTTAGAGCCGATTGCTTTTTAGAAAATCGAGATAACCGAGCCCTGGTATTTTTCGGTGATAAAGTTTTTCACCTCATCGCTCTGGATGGCGGCAATCAGGGCCTTGATTTCGTCGCGGCCTTCATCGCCGGCGCGAACAGCCACAATATTGCCGTAGGTGACGGCGGCAAGAGAATCCTTCTCTTCCTTGGCCAGCGCGTCGGTGGAAGCGTTCAGCCCAACCTGCATGGCATAGTTGCCGTTGATGACCGCAAGGTCGACGTCGGGCAGGGCGCGGGCAATCTGGGCAGCGTCAAGCTCTGCAATCTTAAGCTTCTTGGGGTTGTCGGTGATATCGGTAACGGTGGCTTTGAGGCCGGCTGCGGGGTTGACCTTGATAAGGCCGATGCTCTCCAGCAGCAGGAGCGCTCTGGCTTCGTTGGTGGTGTCGTTGGGTACCGCGATGGTGGCGCCGTCGGCCAGATCGGCTACCGCCTTGGTTTTGCCGGCATAGAGGCCCAGGGGCTCGTAGTGAATGGCGGCTGCGGAAACAAGCTTGGTGCCTTTTTCGGTGTTGAAATCCTCGAGGTAGGGCAGGTGCTGGAAGAAGTTTGCATCCAGCTCGCCGCTTTCCAGCGCCATGTTGGGCTGCACATAGTCGTCGAACTCTGTGACCACGAGGTCATAGCCCGCTTTGACCAGCACCTCTTTAGCGACGGCCAAAATCTCGGCATGGGGAACCGGGGTTGCGCCCACCACAATCTTTACCAGCTCAGGGGTGCTTTCAGCAGAGGTTGGTGTGTCGGAAGCAGACGAGCCATCGGGCGCCGAGCTGCTGGGAGCAGCCGGGGCGCAGCCCGCAAAAAGTGCGACAATCAAGGTAAGAACAGATGCGATTGCAAATATTTTTTTCATATTTGTTTCCTCCAAATTCAGATATAAGCGTAATGTAAGGGTATATGGTGGATGAACGGCAGGTCATATCCCGTCACTGTCTGCGTTTATCACGCTTCAGTGCGATTTTGGTGCCGACCTCCTGCATAACTTGTACGATGATTACCAGCAGCGCCACGGTAATCAGCATAATATCGGTCTGATAACGGTTGTAGCCGTAGCGGATGGCGATTGCGCCCAGCCCCCCGCCGCCGACGATGCCCGCCATGGCCGAATACCCCAGAATGGTGGTGGTGGCTATGGCGCAGCCGACAACCAGGGAGGGTGCCGCCTCGGGAATGAGAACCTTCAAAATAATTTTAAATGGGCTTGCGCCCATAGAAAGAGCGGCCTCAATCATCCCCTTATCCACCTCTTTGAGGGAGGATTCCACCAGCCTTGCCACAAAGGGGAAGGCGGCGATGACGAGGGGTACGACGGTGGCGGTGGCCCCAATGGTGGTGCCGGTGATGGCCCGGGTAATGGGGAGCACCAAAATCAGCAGAATGAGGAACGGCACCGAGCGCAGGATGTTGATGGTCAGGTTGAAGAACCCGTTCCACCAAGGGGTGGGGCGGATACCCTCCGGCTCGCTGACCACCAGAAGCACCCCGAGGGGAACCCCCAGAAGATAGGCCACCGCAGTGGAAGCCAGCGTCATATAGAGGGTTTCAAGGATGCCTACGCCAATCATTTTCCAGATGGCTTCAGACCACATCTCCGCTCACCTCCTCTACCGAAAGGCCGTAGGAACGCAGGTAGCCGATGCATTTGTCGGCCAGCGCCCTATCCTCGGGCAGTTGTAAAATCAGTTGGCCAAAGGCCTTGCCGTCGATGTCCTTCATGTCGGCGTACATGATGTTGACGGTGGCCTTGCACTCCAGTATCATGCTGGCGATGACCGGATGATAAGAAGAGCTGCCGTCAAAAACAATGCGACAACATCGTTCGCCCACAATGCTGCTAATCTGCTTGCCGTCGGGGTAAACCAGCCGCCGGGCTGCGTCGGTGGTGGGGTTGGAGAAGATATCCTCTACCCTGCCAACCTCGGCGATGCGGCTTTGGTCGATGATGGCCACCCGGTGGCAGATTTCCTCTATCACCGCCATCTCGTGGGTGATGATAACGATGGTGATGCCCAGCCGCCTGTTGATATCCCGCAGCAGGGCCAGTATCGAACGAGTGGTGGTGGGGTCGAGAGCCGAGGTGGCCTCGTCGCAGAGCAGCACCTTGGGGTTGGTGGCAAGCGCCCGGGCGATGGCCACCCGCTGCTTCTGCCCGCCCGAAAGCTGGGAGGGGTAGGCCGCGGCTTTATCCTCAAGGCCGACCAGCTTCAGCAGCTCGGCGGCTCTGGTCTTGGCCTCGGCTTTGGGCATGCCCGCAATCTCCAGCGGAAAAAGCACGTTGCCCAGCGCGGTGCGCTGCATCAGCAGGTTGAACTGCTGAAAAATCATGCCGATTTGCTGCCGCGCCTGATGCAGCTGCCACTCAGGAAGGGCGGATAAATCCTGCCCATCCACCAGCACGGCGCCTTCGGTGGGGCGCTCCAGCAGGTTGATGGTGCGCACCAGCGTGCTTTTGCCCGCTCCGCTGGTGCCGATGATGCCAAATACCTCGCCCGCGAAAATATCCAGCGAGATGTCGCTCAGGGCCTTGACATCCCCGGTGCTGCTTGTATAGGTTTTTGAGAGATTTTTAAGCTGTATAATCGGCGTTTTCGCTGTAAACACAGGATTAACCCCCAAAAGATAACCTCCGTCCACTGTCTTTATGGGAGGGCTGAAAGGCGCCCCAATACCCACTAAACATATTTATCATATATGTATTCTGTGCTGCTAAAGTAATTATATTACATTCTCTATATTTGTCAAGTATTTCTTGTGTAACATCTATAACGGTTCGGGGGCTGAAACTTGGCATGAATGACTGGCAAAAAACGCATAGAAAGTGAGTTTTATCGCATAACAACGCGCTGTAGGCCGCCGGGCCGGTTGGCGGTGGCTTTTTAGCGTATAACCTGCTATAGCATAAAGATATATGGATTTTGGGGGGAGGGAGCTATAGCCGTTTGCTATATGCGAAGCCTGCCTCTGGGGCGCTTGCATGTTTTTGCTCAATACTGTTCTTCACCAATGATACCGTTAATTCAACCCCGCCTAAAGCCGGCTGCTCACCCCCCTGCTCCCCCTCTCGCCTTTAAAGGTTGCAGGAAACTGATGGCTTGTCGGCCGCGAAATGGGGAAATAGTGCGGGGGGCTGCGC
>JAEWWW010000155.1 GCA_023396215.1 Bacillota bacterium
GCCTTGGCGTTTGAGCCAAGGCCGCTTTTCCCTATGCAACTATATTGCGCTCAATCAGGGGGGAGAAGCTCCTTTGCCGCCACCCCCAGCGCCCTCGCAATCATCACCAGCTCATGGTCGGTCACCATCCGGGACTGCCCCTCAATCTTGGATAAGCCGGAGCCTGTTATTTCCATGCCCTCCGACTGCAGTTTCGCCAGCAGCTCCTTTTGCTTCATCCCTTTTTTATGGCGTATGCGGGTAACGTTCACGCCAATGATATTCATCTCTCCCAGCGGAAGCTTCCGGGGTTTCATCCGTCCCCCTCCTTTAGTCCCTTATTCCATAAAAAAAGTATAGGCCAAAACCCTATTGACATAATTCCGCAGAGGGAATTATAATATTTTTACAGGATGTACTGCAAGCTTTTTAACAGGATATCTGATGTCATTGCAGAGCTGCAGGATATACAGCTTCAAACAGAGGAGATGTACGCAGCGTCAGAAAAGCCGGAGATAAGGCTGCCGCCGCAAGAGCCCAAAAAAGAATGGCAGGGGAGGGCCATAGAGCAATCCTCAAGCCCTGCCGCCATACATTTTTTCGCCCCGGCAAAGCCAGGGACAAAAACAGCCCCGATGCATTGCATCGGGGCTGTCCAAGCCTTGTAGCAGGTACAGACTATCTTTTGGAGAACTGAGGCGCACGGCGTGCAGCCTTGAGGCCGTACTTTTTGCGCTCCTTCATTCTGGGGTCGCGGGTGAGGAACCCGGCCTTTTTCAGCAGGGGGCGCAGCTCGGCGTTGTGCAGCAGCAGCGCTCTCGAAATGCCGTGGCGCAGCGCGCCGGCCTGGCCGGTGACGCCGCCGCCCTTTACGGTGCAGACAATGTCAAAACGGCCGGTGGTGCTGGTCAGCTCCAGCGGCTGACGGGTGATGAGCTTCAGGGTATCAAGGCCAAAGTAGTCGTCGATATCCCTGTCGTTTATGGTAATCTTACCGGTGCCGGCATAGAGCCGCACACGGGCCACAGAGCTTTTTCTTCTGCCTGTGCCGTAAAAATAGGGCTTGCTTTCATACATGTTCGGTCATCCTCCTTCTTAAAGGCTCCAGGCCTCAGGCTTCTGGGCGGCGTGGGTGTGCTCGGGGCCTCTGAATACCCGGCAGCGGGTAAGGGCGGCACGCCCGATGGTGGTGTCGGGAATCATCCCTTTGACAGCCTGCATCATGGCCAGCTCAGGTTTTTCCTTCATCAGTTTGGAATATTTGACCTCTTTCAGGCCGCCGACCCAGCCGGAGTGTCTGCGGTAGTACTTCTGATCCAGCTTGTTGCCGGTGAGCACTGCCTTTTCGGCGTTGATGATGATGACATGGTCGCCGCAGTCAACATGGGGTGCAAAGGTGGGCTTGTTTTTGCCGCGCAGGATATTGGCCGCGATGACCGCTGTACGGCCAAGGGGTTTGCCCGCTGCGTCAATAATATACCATTTACGGCTGATTTCGCCGCTTTTGGGCATATATGTGGACATATGGTTTACCTCCTGTTTATCGGTTTGGTTCGCTCTCCTGTTCCCGGGCGGTACCCGGGGGCGTGTTTGGAAAGCGGCAATAGGCTGTGGCGGGCAGAAAAACTGCCGCCGGCAAGCGTGTTGACGGTTTCCAAACACGTCCGGTGACGGGACGAGCCGCAACCACTATTATATCGGCCGCCCCCGGTTCTGTCAATAGCATTTTCCGGTTTTTTTAATCGGCGGGTTTCAAGCTTTGTTTTTCTCGGTTTTTCTGCCGTATTCTCTCTCCTGCTTATCTGCCGTTCCGTTTTTTATCCGGGCCTGCGGCCCGCCCTTTTTGCTTTTGTTATGCGCTTTTTGGCACCGGCCGGTCTAAAACAGCAGCTGCGCTATGTAAACCGCAAGGGGCATGCTCAAAAGGCAGCAGGCGGTAGAAACCGCCACCAGCCCGGCGCTGTGGGAAGCGTCGCCGCCGGTGCGGGTGGTCAGCAGAATGACGCTGGCCGCCACCCCGCAGGAGGTTGATATCACATTGGCCACCGCCACCTCCTTGGCGCCGGGCAGCCAGAGCGGCACCCGCAGCAGCCAGATAATGGCGGTCATGGCCAGCGGCATCAAAAAGTTCTTAATCAGCACCGGCCGGTACACCCTGCGGTTGCGCAGCAGCGGGCCGGGTCTCAGTTCGGATAAAAACACCCCGGTAATCACCATGGCCAGCGGGGTGTTCAGGTTGGCGATATGGCCCACCGTGTCGGTCACCACCTGCGGCACCGGCAGCTTTGCGGCAAAGAGAAGCACTCCCACGGCGGTGGCCACCACCCCCGGGTTCAGCAGTATCTTTTTCAGGCTGATCTCCCGGCTGCCGCTGGCCTCAGAGATGCCGAAGGTCCATGTGAAGATAATAAAGACCGCCACAAAGATGGCGCCGTAGAGCAGGCCGTCCTGCCCCAGCACCGCCAGCAAAACCGGGAAGGCCATAAACCCCGCGTTGGGGTAGGTGGCCGCCAGCCGCTCGGTGCGGTAGCGCCGGTCGGCCCGTTTGGGTATCAGCAGGGTGGCCGCCGCCACCGCCAACCCGTTGGAGATGACCGCCAGCAGCAGCGCCACCCCCATCCGGCCAAACATATCCGAGGCGGTGGTGCGGATAAACTGGTTCACCGCCATCACCGGCATTACCACCACCATCAGAAAGTTGGAGTAAATCCGGGTGGCCTCTGCGGTCACAATGCCCTTGCGGCCGCAGAAAATGCCCACCCCAATCAGCAAAAACATTACCACTACCTGTTGGGCTACAATCAGTTCCAAACAAAAACCCCCATATTGCTCAGGCTGCCGAACATCGCCGCCTGCCTGTTTTGTCACATTTACTTCTC
Source organism: Bacillota bacterium (assembly GCA_023396215.1). Lineage (GTDB taxonomy): Bacteria > Bacillota > Clostridia > Oscillospirales > Ruminococcaceae > Heteroruminococcus. The sequence goes on from JAEWWW010000155.1 coordinate 2,859, forward strand.
AAGCAGGGCCGAGGTCAGATGAAATACTGCTCCACCTGCGCCACGTCCCGGTGGTCCACCAGCGCGTCGAGATAAAGGCCGTCGGCCCGGTACTCCCGTTCCAATATCTGGCCGTTTCGGGCAATGCGGTTTTCCACCCCGCCCTCGCTGTAGGGCACCAGCAGCCTTGCCCGCATCCTGCCGGGGGGCAGCGTTTCGGCGATAACCTCCAGCAGCTTGGATACCCCGTGCCCGGTCTTGGCCGAAATGGCCACGGTATCCCGGCCAAAGCCCAGCGGCAGCTGGGCCAGCAGGTCGGCCTTGTTCAGCACGGTGATAACCGGGGTGTCGGTCACCCCAAGCTGGGCCAGCAGATCCCGGGTAACCGCCACCTGCGTCTGGGCGTCGGGGCTGCTGATATCGCAGACGTTCAAAATCAGGTCGGCGGCCACCGCTTCCTCCAAGGTGGATTTAAACGCCTCCACCAGATGGTGGGGCAGGCGGCGCACCAGACCCACCGTATCGATGAGCATGACGCTGCGGCCGTCGGGCAGCAACAGCGCCCGGGCGGTGGGGTCGAGGGTGGCAAAGAGCTTATCCTCGGCCAGCACCCCCGCCTGTGTCAGGTGGTTGAGCAGGGTGGATTTGCCCACGTTGGTGTAGCCCACAATGGCTACGGTGGAAACGCCGTCCTTTTTGCGGCGCTGGCGCATCCGCTCACGGCGGCTTTCCATCTCCTGCAGCTTTTCTTCCAGCGCCTGAATGCGGCCGCGGATATGGCGGCGGTCGCTTTCCAGCTTGGTTTCGCCGGGGCCGCGGGTGCCGATGCCGCCCCCCAGCCGCGAAAGGCTGGTGCCGAGGCCCATCAGCCGGGGCAGCCGGTAACGCTGCTGCGCCAGCTCCACCTGCAGGCGGCCCTCGCTTGTGTTGGCCCGCGCGGCAAAGATATCCAGTATCAGCATGGTGCGGTCGATAACAGCGCAGTCGCAGGCTGCCTCGATGTTTTTTAGCTGCGCGGCGGTCAGCTCGTGGTCAAAGATAATCAGCTCCACCTCAAAGTTGTGGGCAAACTCCCGCATCTCCTCCAGGCGGCCCGAGCCCATGCAGGTGGCCGGCTCAAAGGAGGCCCGCTTCTGGCTGATGCGGCCCACCACCTCGCCGCCGGCGGTTTGGGTCAGCTCGGCCAGCTCATCCAGCGAGGCCTCCACATCATATTCCCCGGTATCCACCGCCGCCAGCAGCACCCGCTGCGGCCTTTGGGTTGTATTTTCAAACATAGGCTGTTCTCCGTTTCAATGGCGTAATAGTTTTATTATGTCATAGCAGCGCCGTCATAGCAATATCGGCGCAAAAAAGGGCGCGGGTTTTCCACATTTTTATGCCTCGGCGGTTCAAAACCTCCGCCTGCGCGCAAAATCAAGGCAACCTGCGGCCTGTGCCGACCCGTTTTATGGGGAAACGGTTAAAGCGGCCGCAGGTACCGCCCGCAGCCGCTTGTGAGAATATCAGGGAATCGCTCCGGCGGCAGATACCCGCCCGCGCAAGCCATTTTAATCCGCCTTACTCGTAAAACCGCATGACCGAAACCACCCTGCCTAAAATCTGCAGGCTATCCACATAGATAGGGGACATGGCGTCGTTTTCGGGCTGCAGCCGAAACCGCCCGTTTTCACGGTAAAACCGCTTGACCGTCGCCTCGTCCTCCAGCAGCGCCACCACAATCTGGCCGTTTTCGGCGGCGGGGGTTTTGTGGGCCACAATCAGGTCGCCATCCAGTATCCCGGCGTTAATCATGCTTTCGCCCCGCACCCGCAGCGCAAAAAGCTCGTTAGGGTTGAGGCCCCGGGGGGTAAAGGGCAGGTAGCCCTCAATCTCTTCCACCGCCAAAATCGGCGCGCCCGCGGTGACGGTGCCCAGTATCGGCACCCGCACCGACTGCTCCCCCGGCAGCTTGATGGCCCGGTTCAGGCCCTGCTCCCGCTGGATGAGGCCGTGCTCCTCCAGCTCGCCCAGCAGCTTGTGCACGGTGGAGGTGGATTTAATTGAAACCGCGGCGCAGATTTCCCGCACCGAGGGCGGCACGCCGTCGGCGGCCCTGCTGCCGATATACTCCAAAATCTTCAGTGCCTTTTGGCTTGGTCCTGGCATAGGTGGTTCCTCCCTGTATGGTGGTTTGGCCTGTGCAGTGCCCTTCGGCAACGTGGTTTTTCATCCTGCCGCAGGCGGCATATCAATCGGTTGGTTGGTCACACAATCGGATAATACGACCCCCAAAAGGGGTCATGCTCCGCCTTGTGCTGCGCGCGGGCCGCCGGTCAAAAGCGGCTGCCGCGGCTTCGGGTGAGGTTTTATAGGGCGCAACCATATAATATAAAGCTATTATAACATACTGGCGCATTAATTTCAAACATATGTTTTTTACAAAACCTTATTCCTTTATTCATAGCGTTTTAACAAATATTGTAAGGCTTAGGCTATAATAGAATTGTACATCAAAGATATATCCGCAAATATCTTTGGTACATTCTACTACCCTCCTCAAAACACACCTCAAAAAAATACAGACGCCTTTGGCGTCTGTATTTTTTTATGCTGTCGGTTCAGCTTTCTTCATCCTTCTTCTGCTGCGGCTCAGCGGCCTCGGGCCAACGAGCCACAAACACCTGCGAAAAATCCCCAAACTGCGAACCGAAGCTTTCCGCAATGCCGCCGAAAAGCTCTTCCGCCGCGCGGCTGAGCCGTTCGGCCAGCTCCCGCTGCTCCTCCTCGGTCATCGGCGGCTCGGGCTGCTGCCGCACCGGCTCAGGCTGCTGGTTTTGAACCGCCATCTGCCCAAAATAAGCCCCTATCAGCATAAAAAGCGCCGCACCGGCGGCAATCACAATGCCTGCCAGCAATATCTCCATCTTTGCCCCACCTTCCATTATCTTCAACCCATCCTATTCTTTTGGGGGCCGGGCGGTTACAAAACAAGCTTTTTTTGCAGAAAATATCTGTATAGGCATCGCTGTTTTCTTCGCTTTCTCCACAATCAAAAGCTATTCATCCTTTGCCCGGCTGTAATTGTGTGGCAGGCCCGGTGGCATATCCGAGGCATTTTGGGAAAAACTTTAAGTAAAGGCAATATCGCACAATTCACGGCTACCGCCTTAAGCACCCTGTCGCTTGCGGATTTTCCGTAATCCTTTACAAAAATCCTCGTGAATACACTCAGTATTCCCTGCGGTTTTTGTTTTATCTGACGAAAAATCCACCGATGCGCCAGAGCACTTAGAACTGTGCGGTATTGCCCAAATTCTCTTTTTTGGGGGGAAGCAGCCATGCAGCTAAGCCGGAGGCTTTTTTGGCGCATCATGGTTTTGATTGCACTGAATATTTTTGTTATCTCATTGGTGGCCTATTCCAACTCGCTGGACAGCTCGCCCGCACTTTCCCAGTTGGGCTCCCGCAGCGAGGAGGTTCGCCAGATACAAACCCGCCTCAAGGATTGGGGCTACTACACCGGCGCAATCGACGGCATCTACGGCACCAAGACCCAGACCGCCGTGCGGTATTTTCAGCAGCGCAACGGCCTTGTGGTGGATGGCATTGCCGGTGCAGCCACCCTTTCGGCGCTGGGCATCCAGTCGGGGTCTGCGCAGACGGCGGCTTCTTCCTCGTCTGTGCTCAAGCGGGGCTCACAGGGCAGCACGGTGCGCACCCTGCAAACCCGGCTCAAGGAGTGGGGCTACTATAAGGGCTCTGTGGATGGGGTTTACGGCTCGGGCACCGAGGCCGCGGTCAAGCAGTTTCAGAAAAAGCACGGCCTTGCGGTAGACGGTATCGCCGGCCCGGCCACCCTGCGGGCCATCGGCATCTCGGGAGGCAGCTCCACAGCCGCCAGCAACAACCAGTCCTCGGTTTCAAACTCCGACTACCAGCTTCTGGGGCGAATCATCTCGGCTGAGGCAAGGGGAGAGCCCTACTCGGGGCAGGTAGCGGTGGGCGCGGTCATCCTGAACCGGATTAAGCACCCCTCCTTTCCCGACAGCATCGCGGGGGTCATCTACCAGCCCGGAGCCTTTACCGCCATCACCGACGGCCAGATCAACCAGCCGGTGGCCGACAGCGCCCTGAAGGCCGCCAAGGAAGCGCTAAACGGGGCCGACCCCTCGGGCGGCAGCATCTATTACTACAACCCCGATAAAACCAGCAACCGCTGGATGCGCACCCGGCCTGTGATAGTGCGCATCGGCAGCCACCTGTTCTGCAAATAAAACATCAAAAGAAGAGGCCGACGCGCTACTGGGTGGCGCGTCGGCCTCTTTATCTTTTGCTTATTCCGGCGGTTCATCCTCCAGCAGCAGATTCAGCATCCGTTCGGGGTCGTTTAAAAACCGTTTGGTCAACTGGTAGTGCTCGGTCTGCCGGTAAGAAACTGTCTGGATGCCGCTTTCTGAAAGCTGGTAGATTTGCGCATGGGGGAAGGCCAGCAGCATCGGCGAATGGGTGGCGATGATAAACTGGGAATTCTTTTTGACCAGCGCGTCTATCTCGGCTATTAAAACCAGCAGCCTGGCGGGCGAAAGCGCGGCCTCCGGCTCGTCGAGAATATACAGCCCGTTGCCGCCAAAGCGGTTTTGTACCAGCGCCAAAAAGCTTTCGCCGTGAGACTGCTGGTGCAGCGAAACCCCGCCGTAGCTGGCGATAACCGGGAGCTGATAAGAGGGCTCGCTGTCTATCTGGTCGATATAGCTGGCGGCGTTGTAAAAGCTTTCGGCCCGCAGAAAGAAGCCGTCCTTTGCATATTTTGACCGGGCGAGGGTCAGGTGCCGGTGCAGCTCGGAGTGGGAACGGTTGGTGGCAAAGCGGAAGTTTTTGCTGCCCCCCTCGGCGTTAAAGCCAAAGGCCACCGCAATGGCCTCCAGCAGGGTGGATTTGCCGGTGCCGTTTTCGCCCACAAAGATGCTTACCGGCCGGGTGATGGGCAGCGACCCCATTTGGGCCAGATGCCGGATGACCGGCAGCCGCCCCAGATAGGAGCCCTCCTCCACCGGCCTGCTTAAAATCACCTCGCTGATGTACTGCCCGTCCAGCACCGCGCCACCGCCTTTCCTTGCCAATCCCCGGCGCTTACGCCTCCGAGGAGGGCAGCGCCCGGGCTTTTTGCTCTATCAGCTTCATCAGCTCCCCCTCGGTTTTAACCTCGGCCCTGTAGGGCCAGCTTTTGGCCGCCTTGTGAAAGCGGGCAAGTGTCTTTTGGGCCCGCTTTTCATCCCGCAGCACCAGCAGCTCGTAGGCGTACTGCAAGCGGATGCGCGAGAGATAGATTTTTGTGGCCTGCATATATTTTTTCAGCGCCCCGGTGTAGAGGGCGTCAATCTCCTGCCTGCGGCAGGGGCCGATGATTTCATAAAACAGCAGCTCACACCGCAGCTCGTTGCGGTGCAGCTCCAGCATGCCGGGGGCGTGCTCCAGCAGGTAACGGCTGACCTGCTCGGCCCGCTCAAAATCCCGCCTGCTGTGGTGGTAGGCGGCGCAAAGGTTGGCCAGCCCGCCCACAATGGGGTTTTTCAGCGCCTCTTCACCGGGCAGCACAAACCACTGGGGCGGCATATCGGCAAGGTCCTGCCCGCGGGTCATCAGGCCGTTGACCTGCAGCTGCACCCAAAAGGCCCTGAGCCCCACAGGGTCTTTGCGCAGGGCGAGTGCATTGTAGCCGTCGTTGGCAATGCCCCCCAGCTTTAGGGGAATGGCGTTGCTCAGCCCCATCAGCAGCCCAAACACGGCGTTGCCCCACAAAAAGATGCGCAAAAACAGGGCGTTTGGCAGCACCGGGTAAAGCAGCAGGCAGAGGGCAATCGAAAGAAAGTTAAAGGCCGAACCCCCCAGATTATACAGCACGGTGGGGTAGCCGCCGTCGGCACTGCGGGGCGGCGGCAGCATGAGGCATTGCCCGCCGGTGCCCGCCACCGTATATCTCCTGAACCGGCAGCCCTCCTCCTCGGCGGCCAGCATCAGGCTGCCCACGCGAAAGGACACAAACCGGTAGCCGCTGAGCAGGCCGAACACAAGGTGCCCCAGCTCGTGCAGCACAATCTGCAAAAAGCCCGCGGCGCAGATAACCAGCAGCGCCGTCCCCAGCGCAATCAGGTTGCCCGAGAGGCAGACCCCGCCCAGCATCCTGTCCTTCAGGGCCACCCCCATCAGACCGCCTGCAATACCGCCTATCACGGTAAAGGCGGCAAAGGCAGCCCATCCGCCTATTTTCTCTTTGAGTTTGCTTTTCGCTTTCATCCTGCTTCTCCCTTTTGCCACCGGTATAACCGCCGTGGGTAATCCCTTATAGTATAGCGTGAACCGGCCCCGAATGCTACCCACCCGGAACACCCCGCCCCCGCTTTTCAGCGCAGGAGGCTGGCTTTCGTCTGGGCGTGGCCTGCCCTGTGCGGCCCAAGGCAAAACGCCCCCAACCCCGCGCGGAGGCCGAAGGCGTCATCAATATTGTATTTCCTGCGCCGCGCCCTGTGCAGGGTGTGGGCAGGCTTTTACCGCACTGCTGTTTCCAGCAGCAGCCGTTCCAGCACCTGGGCCACTCCTTCTCCGATGTTGGTGTCGGTCACCTTGTCAGCAAGGGCCTTGGTATCCTCAGCCGCGTTGCCCATCGCCACCGAATGGCCTGCCCACCGCAGCAGCGAATGGTCGTTGTAGCCGTCCCCTATGGCGATGACCTCCTCGGGCGAGATGCCCAAAATATCACACAGGAGCTGCGCGCCCCGAGCCTTGTCGCACCCGGCGGCGTTAAACTCCAGGTTATCGGGCATCGAGCTGCAGGCGGTATAATCCGGCAGCGTCGCCAGCTCCTGCAGGGCCTTTTGCTTGTTCTCCGGCGTCATATAGATAAAAACAATCTTCTCTACCTCCCCGGGCTTTTCGCGGAGCATTCGGGGCAGGCTGGGTACAATCCGCCGGGCCGCGCCAAGCACATCCACCACCCCCGGGGGCGGGGAGGGGCTGCGGCGCATGCCGGAGTCGTAGAGGCGCCCATCCAGAAAGGCGTGGGCTCCGATAGTCACCTGCGCCACAACGCCGTGGCGCTCGGCCCACTCCACCAGCTCCAGCGCCAGCGGCAGCGAAAGAAAATCGGTGGCGAGCATTTCCATACCGGGCAGCCGCAAAACCGCCGCGCCGTTGGAAACCAGCGCATAGCGCATCGGCAGGCCCAGCACCGAAGGCGGAAGCATCCCCCGGCCGCGCCCGGTGGCGGGAATGATTTCCACCCCGCGCAGGCGCGCCTGCCGCACCGCGTCGGCGGTGCGCAGCGTGATGGTGGCTTGGTCCTTTGCTAAGAGAGTGCCGTCCAGATCGGTAAATACCGCACGGAACGGACCCTTATTGGCCATAGGTTTCCCACCCGGCCGCCTCTTGGGCAATCTGCTCCGGGGTCAGTAGCGGCACCGGCCCCATTACGCGGGCCATGATATAGGTTTTGGCGGCCTCTTCCAGATACACCGCCGAGTACAGCGCCTCTTCCATGCTGGCGCCGTAGGCCATCACGCCATGGTGCTTCAAAATCACCGCCAGCGCGTCGCCCGCGTACTCCACCGTCAGCTCACCCATCCCCACGTCGGAGGATGCGGTGAAGGGGGCCACCTGCACATCCGCCCGGTTGGCGTCGATGATGGTGACCATGCAGGCGGGCAGCAGATCGCAGGAAAGGCCCACCGCGGTGGCATAGGGCTGGTGAGTGTGGATGATGGCGTTCACCCAGGGCATTTTCTCAAAGATATAGAGCAGGGCGGGGGTATCACTGGAGGGCTTGAGCCGTCCTTCCACCACCTTGCCGGATGCATCCACCACCACGATATCCTCTGGGCTCATGGTTTCATAGGCCACCCCCGAGGGGGTCACCAGAAAATTGCCGCCCTCCACCCGCAGGCTCACATTGCCCCCGGTGAGTGAAATCAGGCGGTATTCCTTCATCTGCAGCGCGCTTTGCAGCACCTGCTTTTTCTCTGCTTCAAACATAACAAACCTCCTAATCCCATTTATCCGGCCCAAAACGCCGGACAGCCAAAAACACCTGTGCGCTGCCCTGCGGCACAGGTGCTGGCCAAAACAAGCCTTTCCCTCCCGGCGGTTGCCGGCAGGGGCTTTATCCCTCGTTGGCAGCCTTCCGCTGCATCTCTGCAATATGCTCCGCGGGGGAGGGCGCACTCCAGACCTCACGCCCCATAATGACGGTGCCGACCCCGCACCGGGCCAGAGGGCCCAGCTGCGAAGCGCTGATGCCGCCATCGGCCCAAAATTCAATCCGGTTGGGGTAAATCTCGCGGGCGTAGCTTATTTTATCCAGTACCGCCGGGTTAAACAGGCAGCCCTGCCCGTCCGGCTCGGCGGTCATAAACAGCAGGAAATCCAGATTGCTCAGAAAGGGGAGCGCCTGCGCCACATCGGTCTTCATGTTAAAGGCCAGCCCGGCGCGCATCCCTCTGCTCTTAATCTCCCACAGCACCTCGCCGGGGTACTCCACCGCCTCGATCTGCACCGAAACGGCGCTCACACCGCAGGCATGCAGCTCGGCGATATACTGCTCGGGCCGGGTGGCCAGTATGTGGGCGTCCAGCTCGGCGGTGGCGGCCTTGGCCACCGAGCGGATGGTTTTCATCCCAAAGGTGACGTTGGGCACAAAGTTGCCGTCCTCGATATCCAGATGCAGGCAGCCGCAGGGGGCCACACGCTGCATTTCGGCCAAAAGCTCCAGCTGGTTTGCCGAGGCCAGCGACGGAATAATGCGCATAGGCGTTGCTCCTTCCAAGGGGTGGATGGGTGCCGGGGGCGTATTACAGGCCCTTGCGGAAATCCTTAACCTCGTCCATAAAGGCCTTTACCCGGGCCGGGTCTACCAGATTTTCAAACACGCCGTCCACCTTGAAGGTAGTGGCGCAGACAGCACCGTCGGAGGAGGCCAGCTGGCGGCGGATATTGCCCACGTTGCAGCCGGTGTTGCAAAGCACGGGGGTGTGCTTCACCACGTCCTTCACCCGCTTGAGCACCTGGGTGTCGGTTTCGGCCCCTGCCGTAAGCCCCGAAACACAAAGAGCGTCGGGCCGGTTGTTGAACTCGGTGGAACGCGCAATTTCGGCAATGTCACGGTCGGCCAGATATTTGGCGGCCTCAGGTACGATATTATACAGCATGCGCACATTTTTTGCGCCGATTGCCATCTTGTGGCGCACCGTTTGGCCCACGTTGGTGTTCCAAAGGCCAAAGTCGCTGGCGTAAACCCCCGAGATAATCTCACGGATGAAGCTGCCGCCCACCGCTACCGCCAAATCCAGCGAGGCAATGGGGTCCCAAAGGCAGTTGACGCCGTAGGGGATTTTAATTTCACTTTTCAGCTCTCCTATGATGCGGGCCATCGCGGCCACCGTGACCGGCTCCACCCTGGTGAGATAGGGCAGGCTGAACTCGTTGGAAAACATGATGGCATCCACGCCGTTTTCCTGCAGCGCTTTCATGTCGTGGCGGGCAAGCTCCACTACCTTTTCCATGCCGCCCTCAGCATCAAAGTAAGGGTCGCCGGGCAGGGCTTGCAGGTGGCACATAGCGATAATCGGTTTTTCCACGCCAAAGAGTTCTTTCATCCAGTTCATTGCATTCTCTCCTTTTATTCGGGGGCGGTGGGTCGCCCTAAATATGTACAGAGAAGCCGGTTTTCAACGTTTCCGCTTTTTTAACCGGCTTTTCTGTAATTGTTGGCCATTGCGGCAGCGCTTGGGGTCGGGGCCCTGCGGCCGGCAGGGGAGGGGTCAGGATTTATTGAGCAGGTATGCGCGAACGCCGGTTTTTACCTCGGTAGCGTTGAGCCCGTTTTGCATGCCGACCACCCAGGTTTTGGGGGACACGGCCGCCGCCAGCTTTTCCGCCACCGGCTCGGGGCAGAATATGATATCATGCCCGGCCGCCGCCTTTCTTGCTTCCTGAATGCGGCAGAGGGAGATTTGGTATTCCAGACACATCTTGCGAAAAACAGGCTCCGCGGTCATCTTTAACAGCCGGCCGGTCTCCATTTTGTTTTCACAGACAACCAGTACTTTCAGCATCTCTGTTTTCCCCCAACTTTGTGGTGTGTGGCGGATTCACCAACTGCCGTCCGGCAGGGCAATCGCCCAAGACGGTCTGAACCAATACAGAGGAGAGGCTGCCGGGAAAAGCCACACGGGTTATAACCTGAGATATGCACACTGTCAACCGTTTTTATTTGGCGGTGGTTTTTAAAATATTGCCTCAGGGCTTTGCCCAAAGGCTTATGTCACGGGGGAGAGCCCCCGGCACAGTGGTGGCAGGGAGGGCGCTTTGCTGTTTTGCTCCGGCTTAAAATCAAACTCTTTTGCCGATTGTACCCTAATAGTAGCACTGAAAATGAGCCGCTGTAAATACATCGGCTCATTTTCGCACATTTGTGCAACATGTTTGGTTCGTTTGTTGAATCCGGTATGCCCAGCTTATGAAAAGATGAAAAAACGCCTTGGTTTTTTGCCGCCCGGCACGGCAGAAGCTGTGCAGAATACCCAAAAGCGCATACCGAGGCCGGTTTGACTTATGGGGAGCCAACCACTATGATGTAGAAGAAACCTGCGCAAGTATCAAGAGAAATGAAGGTGGCAGAGCATGAAGGACAGTCTGGAACTGCTGTATCAGGTGGCCCGGCTTTATTATGAGCTGGATATGACGCAGCAGGATATCGCCGACCGGTTTTATATCTCCCGTTCCCGGGTTTCGCGGCTTTTGCAGCGGGCCCGTGAGGAGGGTGTGGTGGAAATTAAGGTCAACTCGCTCTTTAGAAGGACCAAGAGCATCGAGGAGGCTTTTCTCGCCCGTTTCCCCTTACTGGATATCTGCGTTGTGGAAACCGACACCCTCACCCCGCAGGATACCCGGAACAAGGTATCCAAGGTGGCGGCCCAGCACATCAATTCTCTGCTGAAGGATAACATGGTGCTGGGGCTCAGCAGCGGGCGTTCCATCTACGAGATGATTTTGGAGATGCGCCCCGATGTGAGCCTGCCCAACCTGCTGGCGGTACAGCTTCTGGGCTCCACCGCCTCCAAGGACCACAACATCGACGGCCCCGATCTGGTGCGCCGCTTTGCCAACCTCTATAACTGCCGCTTTCTCTACCTGATGGCCCCGATGATGGTGCATGACGTACATACACGCAGCACCCTGCTGCAGATGCCCTCCATCGTCGAAACGGTGCACGCTGGGGAAAACGCAGACATCATCTGCACCAGCATCGGCAGCCGGGCCAGTTGGGAAAATTTTGCCCCCAAGGATAAGTTTGAGATTGAGCAAAAGGGCGCCGCGGGCCGCATCTGCGGTTTTTATTTCGATAGAGAGGGCAACCAGCTTGACACCTCTCTGCATGATAAAATCATCGGGGTGAGCAACAATGTGTTTCAAAAGGTTCCTCTGCGCTTCGCCATCGTCCACGACGCCGAAAAGGTGGAGGCCACGCTGGGGGCGTTGCGAGGCAGGTATATCAACGCTCTCATTACCGATTCGGTGACCGCCGCACAGGTATTGCAGTTGGATAAAAGCCTTTAGCCGGGCGTTTTGATTGTATAGTAGGCGCCCTCCCCTGCGGACAGTTTTATAGGATTATGTCAGGGCTCCCGCAAAACCGAAAGGCTTTATGGGAAAGAGGAGGAGCAGCGAAGCGATATGAAACCCTTGGTCATGAAATGACCGGGGGTTCAGTGGAGTGCAGCTTGCTCCGACGAGCGGCGCATGTCCGCCTGCGAGATATATTCTCTTAACCTACTTTTTTGACATTATGAAGCCCCCTCCCCCGCATATGCGGGGGAGGGGGCTTTATAATCTGCCAAAAGATTGACACACTTCACGAAGGGAACGGCTGACGGTGCTGCGCGGCGGCTGTCCGGCGATGTGGGGGGCAAAATCACATTGGGGTAGCCCCACAGCCTGTAGTCAGCGGGCAGCGGCTCGGGGTCGGTTACATCGATGCGGCCCCCCTGCCGCCGCAAGCTACCTTTCCCCCTACCTTTTTTCTATGGGGTTGGGGCTTTTCAGACCCGTCCGCCGGGTATTTTCTGCAGACAACGGCTTGTCCCATGCCGTAAGCCCCCGCCGTGCCCGGCCCTGGGGCGAAATATCCCACGGCAAAGGGGCACAATTACACCAAAAGCACATAAACGGCCTGTCCTCCTGCATATAAATCCTACAAGAAGCACCAGATGGGGAGGGTACGAATTTGAAAGGTTTGCCGGAAGACAGAGCGGTAAGCTTTGCACAGTACATCATTGAAACAGGCGCCACCGTGCGGGATACTGCAAAGCAGTTTAATATTAGCAAATCCACTGTACATAAAGATGTTTCAGAAAGATTAAAAGCGGTAAACTACACCCTGTTCAGCGAGGTTAAGCAGGTGCTGGATAAAAACCGAAGCGAACGGCATATTCGGGGCGGGCAGGCAACCAAAATGAAGTACGCCAAAAAGAAATAGAACCTCACCAAAGCAGAGAAGGCAGAAGCGCCCATCACCCTGCCTGATAAGAAAGCCCAAAACAGCCCCCACCCTGCGGGATGGAGGCTTTCTTGCGGCAGATGCACAGGCAGAACACCTGGATGCCACCGGGCAAAAAAGATGAAAATAAGGTACCGTTATTTTATAACGGTACCTTATTTTTTGATTTAAAGTCTCTTTGGGAGCAAGCCCCCGGTTAATACAGTTTCGGCCCTCTGCCTGCCCCCTTAATAGGCGGCAAAGTGGGTGGTGGCATACCCAAGATAAAGGCTGCCGTCATAAACATAGACGATGCCCACCCCCACATGGGTGTAGCGGGCGTCGGTCATAGCCGCATAATGGGAGGAGCTGCCCTCCCACTGGCTGTACCAATAGTAGGCGTTTTCAATCTTATCATAGTTGGCGGGGGTTTTCACGGCGGCAATGTTCTCCGCCGCATAGGAATACCGAATCGGCACCTCCACCTTCAGCACGGTCTGCCATGCCTCGCCACCCGGCCGGTTGTGGGCAAAATAGTCGTTTTCATACATCTCTGCCGAGCGTATGCGGGCCGAGCTGCGCAGGTTGGGGTCATAGGTCAGTTCGCTGAGACCCAGCCGGCTGCGTTCCTCGTTGATGTAATCGATGACCTCGCTTTCTACGTCCCTCAGATATTCGCCGTCGTTGGATAGGGCAGGGGCGGCAACCCCCAGGTTGCCCGGCGCTTTGCTGGCCGGGGGCTGGCTCTGCTCCTCCGGCTCGCTTTCGGCCGCCGAAGAGGAGGACGGCTCCGGCACACTGCTGCTGGGGGGCGGGGCCGGCGGCTGCGAAGATGAGGAACCGCTGGGTTCTATGTTACTCTCAGATTCAGACTGTGAGGAGCTTTCTGACTGAGATGAGGAGCTTTCGGCCTCCGAAGAAGAAGGCTCGGGTTGGCTGCTGGAGGAGGGCTCGGAGGCGCTTTCGCTCACCGGTTCTCCGCCGCTGCTGCTTTGTGGGGCCGGCACAGCTCCGCAGGCAGAAAGCATAAGGCTGCTGCAAACAATCACAGCCATCACAGATAAAAGCCATCTCTTTTTTACCATATCAATCACCTTCCTTTTCTTGGTCACACTATTTATATCGGCCAAAGCCGCCGGAGTTTTTATCCATTATATCGCTTTAAACCCGTTTTATAAACCTTCCCCCAGCCCTTTTCACGCAAAGTTTACAAATGGCTGCTTTGAAAGATTGCTACAACAGCCTACGCACCCGCACCCCGACGGAGCGATCCCCGTTTTTAAGACCTTTCGAGGTTCGTTCTACAAAATGGGTCATGGGCAGGTGAAATTCTTCATCCTGAAAAAGGTGGGGAGTGGCCTCCATCCGCCGGTTTTCCCCGGTTTTGGCGTCATAGCGGTAATACCCCTTTTTCTGGTTAATAAGGGCGGTATACAGATATTGCAGGCCGCCGCCCTCACGGCGAACGCCCAACGGCTGATACTGGGTACAGTTACCGACCGGCGCCTGATGAGCCGAGAGAGAAGCCTCCTCCGTATCGATTATATAAACCTCGTCGGATAAGCTGTCGGAGAGCAAAATAAACCCGCCGGAAGCACGACGGGGGACTACCGAGTCTTCCAGCCGTGCCAACTTGCGCGGGGTTAAATCATCATCGGTAGCACACCAGATGTGGGTAGCCTCAATTTCTGCGATGGTTTCCGGGCTATCCTCCCACCTGAGCATCATTAGCATGCCGTTTTCATACAGAACGCGGTTAAACTCCTCCCCCTCAAACAGCAGGTTGCCGCCGGTTTCGTCTGCGTACCACACCGAGCCCACAATGTTGGACGACATCTCGTTCTTATGGGCAAAGTAGTAACAGCCCTTGCCATGCTTGGCGGGCATAATCGTTTCAATACCAAAGTAAACCTGCAGCTTGCCCTGCTTCTGCATCCATTCATTCATATCATCCACCAGAGTGAGGGTATCGGTGGATATTCTGTAAAGGAACAGGCGGCTGTGCGCGTTTAATGCCAGCAAGTCTTCATTAATCCAGTGGGCGGTATGTATTAGCCCAAGGTCTTCCCATTTTTCTACTGTGCGACCATCTGAAAGCTTGGCAAAGCCCTTTTGGGCCTGGTTTTCATTTTGCTTCATGCATAAAAAGAGGCGCAGCAGGCCGCCCTGTTCATCCCAGATAGAGCCATTGGCCAGCACCCACTCGCCGCCGGTATAGCAGACGGCAAAATATCCGGTGCTGTAAAGGCCGCCATCGTCATAGCCACCCTTTATCAGAATGCGCCGGTCGCTCAGTTCAAACTGATAGTCGCCCGTCAGCTTGCCGTCAGCTATCTGCGTTTTGCGCACCAGCCGGTTTTCCAGATTGATATACTGCACCTCGCAGTCGTCGGGTACGGCGAGCAGCTTGCCTTCGTCCAGCCACCAGTAGCCGCCACGGTCACTGATAGGATAAAAGTCGTCGCAGGCCTGCGACTCCGACAGCGGGCTTTCAGAGAATGAAGATGAAGACGATTGTGAGCCGCTGCTTCCAATCGGCTGCTGCCCACAGCCAGCCAGCAGCAACATGACGCAGAACATTGCCAATCGCCTGCTTTTCATCGGTACATCCTCCCTTGCAATTCAGTGCGGTCGCCGGTTTTCTCCATTATAGTTTGCCGCTGCCAAAAGCGCAATGTTTGGGCAGGCAGAGAAGGATGCCCCAAATAAAGTCACCCATCTTTTTCAGCATTTTTATTGCAGATACGTAGCCCATCTCCTATTCCAGCCCCGCCGGAGGCTTGGGGGGGCACGCGGGGGGACTAGTCTCGCCCGCGAGGCACTTCGCGCTTTTCATAAATAAAAAGCGCCCACATGTTCCGCAGAACATGTAAGCGCCCTGAGGGGAAAAACCACCCGCAGGCGCCACCAAATAAAAGCACCAGTCTTTCGACTGGTGCTTTTATTTAGAAGCATAGCGGGAGAAAAGGTTACGGATGATGTGGATTATGCCCACTGTCCCGGATATATCATCAATTGGTGTACTCTATAATATCTTCCACCCGGCAATCAAGCACAAAACAAATCCGGGCAAGGATATCGGCGTCAATCTTTTCCACCTGGTCGCCGTACCACTTGTCCACTACTTCAAACCGCGTATCGATTTTGCGGGCAAGATAATTTCTGGTCATTCCCCGTGCATCCAACTGTTCTTTCAGCTTTAGTCTGATTCGCCCATATTCTTTCCGCTGCAGCACGGAATTTGTTTGGTTCATATCAGCATCACCTCAATATAATACTATCTACAAAGTTACAAATTTACGATATACATATTAAATGTTACTATGCATATAGTATTATAAATGGGATGGGGGGAAGCTTACAGTGAAACAAACCGGAATCGTAAGAAAACTGGATGGACTGGGAAGGATTGTCGTACCGGTCGAGGTAAGGCGGGTTTTGGGATGGACAGGCGCTACTCACCTTGAAATCACTCAGTTTGGGCGGTATATTCTGTTACATGAACAGGAAAACAGCAAAGCCGCGCCTGTTGAGTTCAGACAGGGCAGCCCTGTTCTGCAGGAAATAGCGGAGGTATTAAAGGAATTGCCGGATGAGGATGTTCTCCTCGCATTGCATATCTTGCGCCGTCTGGCAAGGACACCCCAGTCATTCTAAAATTATTTTAATTATCAAAACCACATTAATAGCTTGTTCATGCGGCCATAAGGCTATTGGCAAAAAAAGATATTTGTGCATATCTCCCCGCCGGAGGCTTGGGGGGCACACGGGGGGACTTAGTCCCGCCCGCGAGGCGCTTCACGTCTGAAAAATGCCCGCATGTTCTGCAGACCATGCAAGCGCCTGCGGAGGGGGGCGTATGCGGGGGAACCGTCAGGGTTCCTACCGCAGGTAGAGCGAGTGTAACGAGCGGATAATCCGCCCACAGGCGGTCACCAAATAAAAACACCAGTCTTTCGACTGGTGTTTTTATTTGGTGACCCGTACGGGATTCGAACCCGTGTAGCCGCCGTGAAAGGGCGGTGTCTTAACCACTTGACCAACGGGCCGGGTTTGGATGAGGTTCCGCCAGAGGCTTAGCCTCACCCATATGGTAGCGGTAGTCGGATTTGAACCAACGACACTTCGGGTATGAACCGAATGCTCTAGCCAACTGAGCTATACCGCCATCTTCGCCCTGAGAACGGGCGAATTTTATTATACTGGATTTCCAAGAGCTTTGTCAATACCTATTTTTTAGGCTTTTATGCCATGTAAATCAGGGCCCCACCGAGTAGTTGGGGGATTCCTTGGTGATATAGATATCGTGGGGATGGCTCTCCTTAAGGCCCGCGCCGGTGATGCGCACAAAGCGGGCTTTTTCATGCAGCTCGGCAATGTTTTTGCAGCCGCAGTAGCCCATGCCGGAGCGCAGACCCCCCGCCAGCTGATAGATGCTGTCGCCCACCGTTCCCTTATAGGGCACGCGGCCTTCCACCCCTTCGGGCACCAGCTTGCGGTTGTCCTCCTGAAAATAGCGATCCTTGCTGCCCTTGGCCATAGCGCCCAGGCTGCCCATGCCGCGGTACACCTTAAAGCTGCGGCCCTGATAAATCTCCATCTCGCCGGGGGATTCCTCACAGCCGGCCAGCAGGCTGCCCAGCATGACGGTGTTGGCCCCGGCGGCCAACGCCTTGACGATATCGCCCGAATATTTGATGCCGCCGTCGGCAACCACCGGGATGCCGTGGCGCGCAGCCACACAGGCCACGTCGTAGACCGCCGAAATCTGCGGCACACCGATGCCCGCCACCACGCGGGTGGTACAGATAGAGCCCGGCCCGATGCCCACCTTAATGGTATCGGCCCCTGCGGCAATCAGCGCCTCGGCCGCTTCGGCGGTGGCGATGTTGCCCGCCATCAGCGCCACATCGGGGAATGCGGCCTTCACCTTTTTGATGCAGTCGATAATATTTTTGCTGTGGCCGTGGGCCGAATCCAGCACCAGCAGGTCGGCCTGCGCATGAACGAGCACCGCCGCTCGGTCCAGCACGTCGGAGGTTGCGCCGATGGCCGCCCCACAGAGCAGCCGCCCCCCCTTGTCACGGGCGGAGTTGGGGTATTGCACCGCCTTCTCAATGTCCTTGATGGTAATCAGACCCTTGAGGTAGCCGTTTTCATCCACCAGCGGCAGCTTTTCTATCTTATGGCGGCCGAGGATTGCCCTCGCCTGATCCAGCGTGGTGCCCACCGGGGCGGTCACAAGGTTATCCTTGGTCATAACCTCGCTGATTTTCACGTTGAAGTCGGTCATAAATTTCAGGTCGCGGTTGGTGAGGATGCCCACCAGACGGCCGTTTTCACAGATGGGTACGCCGGATATCTTAAACTTGCCCATCAGCTCGTCCGCGTCATAGACAAAATGGTCGGGGGAGAGGGAAAAGGGATTGGTGATAACCCCGTTTTCAGACCGCTTGACCTTATCCACCTCATCGGCCTGCTGCTCGGGGGACATGTTTTTATGGATAATTCCCATACCGCCTTCGCGGGCAATGGCAATCGCCATGCGGGCTTCGGTCACCGTATCCATGGCGGCGGTCAAAATAGGGGTGTTCAGCACAATATCCCGGGCCAGCGTCGCGCGCAGGTCAACATCCCGGGGCAGCACGTCCGACTCGTCGGGAATCAACAGCACGTCGTCAAAGGTCAGCGCCTCTTTGACAAACTTCTCGGCGTAATTCATGTTCAGCATTTTGCAACCCTCTCCTTTTGCTTATTCTGCCTTTTAGGGCAACACCGCACAATTCACGGTTGCCGCCTTAAGCACTCTGTCGCTTGCGGATTTTCCGTAATCCTTCACAAAAATCCTCGGGAATACACCCAGTATTCCCTGCGGCTTTTGTTTTGGCTGACGAAAAATCCGCCGGCGCGCCAGAATACTTAGAATTGTGCGGTATTGCCCTAAGTATTTTTACTATTCTATCCTAAATGCCCTTACGAATCAAGGACAAATTTACCCGGTTTGTTTTTGATGGCGGGATTGAAAGGCACGATTTTCCACACCGGCTTGTTGAACCGGTGGAAAACACGCGCACCTTGCGCAAGGGGGCAGCAGGCATTTGTTTCGCCTGCTGCCCCTATTTGTTTGTATAGCCCTATTCGATAATCAGCTCATCCTCGGGCGGGCCTGCGGCCTCCTCCGGCGGCTGGCAGCCCTCCTGCAGCTCGTCGGCGGGCTCTTCGCCCTCGGATTCTTCGTCCTCCTCCTCGCGGGGGGCGCAGGCCAGCGTCACCACGCGGGTTCCTTCGCCAACCCGCATCGCCTTCACGCCGCCGCCATAGCGGGATTGCTGCGCAACCTCGGCTGAGGGGATGCGGATAATCACCCCGTCGTCGCTGATGATAATAACGTCGTCGGCTTCTTCCACCGCCGCAATACCGGCAACCTTGCCGTTTTTGTCGGTGTAATAGTTGCGAATGCCCTTGCCGCCGCGGGTTTGCAGGCGGAACTCCTCCATGTCGGTGCGGCGGCCAAGCCCGCGCTCCGAAACGGTGAGCAGAGTAGCCTCGGGGCGCACCATCGCCATACCCACCACCTGGTCGCCGGGGGAGAGGGTGATGGCCTTGACGCCGCGGGCGCTTCTGCCCATGGGGCGCACGTCGGTTTCGTTAAAGCGGATGGCCATGCCGTCCACCGTGGCAATAATCAACTGGCTGTCGCCGTGGGTGTTGCGCACCCAGGCCAGCTCGTCCCCTTCATCCAGCGAGAGGGCGATGATGCCGCTTTTGCGCACATTGCGGTAGGCCGAGAGCAGCGTCCGCTTGATGATGCCCCCGCGGGTCACCATCATGAGGAAGGAGTCCTCGTCCATCTCGTCCACCCGGATAACCGAGGTTATTTTTTCGTCTTTTTCTACAGGCAGTATATTTACAATATTGTTGCCCCGTGATGTGCGGGAGCATTCGGGTATCTCATAGGCCTTGATGCGGTACATCTTGCCCTTGTTGGTAAAGAAGAGCACATAGTCGTGAGAGGAGCAGACAAACAGCTCAACCACAAAGTCTTCATCACGGCGGCTCATGCCCGAAACGCCCCTGCCGCCACGCCGCTGGGTTTTGTAAACGTCGGCGGGCTGGCGCTTAATGTACCCAAAATGTGTCAGGGTGATGACGCAGTCCTCCACCGGGATGAGGTCCTCGATATCCACCTCGCCGCTGACGGCCTGTATCTCGGTGCGGCGCTCGTCGGCAAACTTGGCGCGGATGGTGGAGATTTCCTCCTTCACCACCGCAAGCTGGCGGGCGGGGTCAGCAAGAATGCTCTCCAGCTCAACAATTTTGGCAGCCAGTTGGGCCAGCTCTTCCTCAATCTTTTCGCGCTCAAGGCCGGTGAGCTGCCCCAGACGCATGTTGACAATGGCCTGCGCCTGCGGCTCGCTCATGTTAAAGCGGTCGATAAGCGCCTGACGGCCCTCGGGTATCGTCTTAGAGGCCCGCAGCAGCGCAATTACCTCATCAATGAAATCCAGCGCAATCTTGAGGCCCTCTAAAATGTGGGCGCGCTCCTTGGCTTTGTTCAGGTCAAAGCGGGTGCGGCGCTCGATAATCTGCTGCTGAAACTCAAGGTAGCTGACCAGCATCTCCCGCAGGGTCATCACCTTGGGGATGCCCTTATCCAGCGCCAGCATGATGACGCCCACCGTCTCCTGCAGCTGGGTGTAGGAGTAAAGCTGGTTGAGCACCAACTGGGCGTTGGCGTCCCTTTTGAGCTCGATGACGATGCGCATGCCCTCGCGGTCGGATTCATCCCGCAGGTCGCTGATCTGGTCAATGCGTTTTTCCTTGACCAAATCGGCGATGCTCTCTATCAGCCGGGCCTTGTTCACCATGTAGGGTATCTCGGTGACGACGATGCGTTCCCGGTTGTTCTTATGCTCCTCAATGGCTGCCCGGCCCCGCAGCAATACCCGGCCGCGGCCGGTGGCGTAGGCCGCGCGAATGCCGCTGCGCCCCATGATGATGCCTCCGGTGGGGAAGTCGGGGCCTTTGATGCAACCCATCAGCTCTTCAAGGGCGGCATCGGGATTTTCTATCAAAAGGTTGATGGCGTCGATAACCTCGCCCAGATTGTGGGGCGGGATATTGGTTGCCATGCCCACCGCGATACCGGTGGAGCCGTTGACCAGCAGGTTGGGAAAGCGGGAGGGCAGCACCTGCGGCTCACGCTTGTTGTCGTTGTAGTTGGGGGCATAGTCCACCGTCTCTTTTTCAATATCGGTGAGCATATGCACCGCCATTTTGCTCATGCGGGATTCGGTATAACGATAATCGGCGGGGGGGTCGCCATCCACCGAGCCGAAGTTGCCGTGGCCGTCGATGAGGGGGTACCGCATCGAAAAATCCTGCGCCATGCGCACCATAGCATCATAGACCGAGCTGTCGCCGTGGGGGTGGTAATCGCCCAGCACGGCGCCCACCGTTTCGGCCGACTTGCGGTAGGCCTTATCGGGGGTGGAGCCTTTTTCATAGGTGGTGTAAAGAATGCGGCGGTGCACCGGTTTCAGACCGTCCCTGACGTCGGGCAGGGCACGCCCCGCAATCACCGACATTGAATAGTCGAGATAGCTTTTCTTCATCTCTTTTTCAATATCGACCTGTATGACCTTTGTTCCGTCCTCTATCATTTGGTTCACCTTTTCTTTCCCTTGGCTGCCGCTTTACCGCAGCCCTTCGTTTTGTATCCCCACAGGCCTAAGCCTGTATTTTTCCCCTGTCGTCCAGCTCAAAATAGCGGCGGCCTTTGCCAAGCTGCACCTCCAAAAGCTGCTTTAAAAGAGGCAGGTTTCGGTCAAGGGCCGATTTTCGCAGCGCCAGCAGGCGGTTGTTCCCCACCACCAGCAGAATATATTCCCGGTTCTCATAGGCGGTCATCGCCCGGTAGGGGAGAGCGCCAATCTGGCCTTCCTGCCGGACCTGCATCCCGGTGGCATAAAACTGCAGCAAGCCCTGCTTTTTTTCGGCGGCATACCGCCGGGCCGTGTGCCTGCGCATGAGCACCGGCCTGAACCATTGCAGCAGCAGGGCAACCACAGCCGCCACCCCGATGGCAGCGGCCAAAAGCGGGTCGTTTTGGTAAAGGGAATAGACGGCATAGACCGCCATTACCACCAGCAGCAGCATCGAGGCAATCTCGCTTTTGCGGCTTCTCTGACTGTCAAGGAGGGCGAGCCCCTTCAGGATATCCTCCCGGTCCTGCTGATACTCCACTGCCAGCAGCGGCTGCTGGCCTTCAAAGCTGAGGGCAGGTGCGGGCGCGGCGGGCGGTTCGGCTTGCTTCGCAGTTTTTTTCCCAAACAGGGCCATAATTTCGGCTCTCCTTTTATTAAATATCCCGGTTCTATACATTCTGGGCGTTCTCACCGATAAACTCGCGGCGGGGGGCCACCTTATCCCCCATGAGAATGGTAAATATCTCGTCGGCCCGGGCGGCGTCCTCCATGCTCACCTGCAAAATGGTGCGGTTTTCGGGGTTCATGGTGGTTTCCCAAAGCTGGTCGGGGTTCATCTCACCAAGGCCCTTATAGCGCTGGATATCCACCTTGCCGCCCTCGGCGGTCATCTCGGCCGTCAGCCGGTCGCGTTCTTTGTCGCTGTAGGCATACCGCACCGTCTTGCCCTTGGAAATTTTAAAAAGCGGGGGCTGGGCAATATAGATATGGCCATTTTCTACCAGCGGGCGCATAAAGCGGAAGAAGAAGGTCAGCAGCAGGGTGCGGATATGGGAGCCGTCCACATCGGCGTCGGCCATGATAATCACCTTGCCGTAGCGCAGCTTGGTGATGTCAAACTCATCGCCGATGGAGCAGCCCAGCGCCGTAATCACCGGCAGCAGCTTGTCGTTGCTGTACACCCGGTCAAGCCGGGCCTTTTCCACGTTGAGCATCTTGCCCCAGAGGGGGAGTATCGCCTGAAAGCGCCGGTCGCGGCCGCCCTTGGCGCTGCCGCCTGCCGAGTCGCCCTCCACGATATAAATCTCGGTTTTGGTGCTATCCCGTTCGGAGCAGTCGGCCAGCTTGCCGGGCAGCTGCCCAGACTCCAGCACCGACTTGCGCCGGGTCAACTCGCGGGCCTTGCGGGCCGCCTCGCGGGCGCGGGCCGCGTTAATCGACTTGTCGATAACGCCGCGGGCAATCGAGGGATTTTCCTCAAAATAGGTGGAAAGCTTTTCGCCAATGAGGTTTTCTACCAGGGTGCGCACCTCGGTGTTGCCCAGCTTGGCCTTGGTCTGCCCTTCAAACTGGGCGTTCTCAAGCTTAATCGATACAATGGCGGTCAGCCCCTCGCGGGCATCTTCTCCCGAAAGGTTTTTGTCGGCGTCCTTCAAAAAGCCGTGCTTGCGGGCGTAGTCGTTCATCACCCGGGTAAGCGCCGTCTTAAAGCCGGTTTCGTGGGTGCCGCCCTCGATGGTGTTGATGTTATTGGCGAAGGTCAAAATCAGCTCGTTGTAGCTGTCGTTGTACTGCATCGCCACCTCGGCGATGGTGCTGCCCTGCTGGCCTGACAGGTAAATGATTTCGTCGTGCAGCACCTCAAGGCCCTTGCGCTTGTGGATATACTCCACAAAGCTGCGGATGCCCCCCTCATACTCCAGCACATGCTGCCGCAGCTCGGGCTGCCGCTGGTCGCTGAGGGTAATCTTAATCCCCGCGTTGAGGAAGGCCTGCTCCCGCAGGCGGCTCAGCAGGGTTTCATAGTCAAACTCAAGCTCCTCAAAAATCTCTGAGTCGGGTTTAAAGGCCACCCGGGTGCCGGTTTCGTTGCCGGTACCGGTAACCTGCAGGGGGGCTGTTTCATGGCCGCGCTCAAAGCGCTGGTAGTAAATCTTCTGTCCGTCGCAGACCTCCACCTCGAGCCACTCCGAAAGGGCGTTTACCACCGAAGCGCCCACGCCGTGCAGGCCGCCCGAAACCTTGTAGCCGCCGCCGCCGAACTTGCCGCCGGCGTGCAGCACGGTAAAGACCACCGTCACCGCCGGGATACCCAGCTTGGGCTGCACCCCCACAGGGATGCCTCTGCCGTTATCCGACACTCTGATGATGTCGCCGGGCAGAATATCCACCTCGATGTGGCTGCAGTAGCCGGCCAGCGCTTCGTCGATGGCGTTGTCTACAATCTCATAAACCAGATGATGCAGGCCTCTTGCCCCGGTGGAGCCAATATACATTCCCGGCCGTTTGCGAACAGCTTCCAGACCTTCCAGCACCTGTATTTGGTTTTCGTCGTAGCTTTGCTGGTTCTGGTTGTGGTTTTCCTGCATGGTAAGACCTCCGTTTGCTTTTTGGGGTTTCATAGAGTCTTTATCGAATATTCGAGATATCGTCGATAAAATGGGTGCGTTTTTTCAGCGTGGCGGATGAAATCTGCGAGATATAGACAGCGGCCTTTTTTTCGCCCTTGCCGGCGCAGACCACAAAGGTTTTGGGCAGCTCGGTGGTGACGTTCACCACCCGCCCCTCCTTTTGGGCCCGGGCCAGATACTGCTTAGTGCCTTTGGCGATGGTGCAGTTGTCCAAGTCAAAGATGCCGATGATATCGCAGGTGCGGATGACCTTATCCTGCCCCAGATGCAGATACATCACCGCACCCCCCTTCTTCCGAAATAATCGCCCCCTGCCTCACCTGAAAGCAGCGGGGCTGCCCCAAACGGGCAAAGGCCTCCCGGTCACAGCAGGTGATAAATACCTGACTGCCGCCAAGGCCGGAAAGCAGATAATCCCGCCGGCCCTGGTCCAGCTCGCTTAAAACATCGTCCAGCAAAATCACCGGCTGTTCCTCCAACACCTCTTTAATCAGGGTGCATTCGGCCAGCTTCAGGGCGAGGGCACAACTGCGCTGCTGCCCCTGAGAGCCAAAGGCCCTCGCGCTTTTGCCGTCCAGCGTAATCTCCAAATCGTCCCGGTGGGGGCCGATGGTGGTGGCGCCCAGCCGGATATCCTCGCGGCGGGCTGCCAGCAGCGCCCGGTAGATGCTGCTCGTCCCGTCGCCCTCCCAGGGGGGGCCCTCCAGCGGCAGGGTGGTGCGGTAGGCCAAATCAAAGGCTTCGGCCCCGGCCGACATTCCCTCGTAGATGCGCATCGCGTGCTCCCTCAGCCGGGCGGTGTAACGCCCTCTGGCCTTGATGATATACCAGGAAAGGCAGGCCATCCGCTCATCCCAAATGTCCAGGAGGCTTTCGGGCTGGTTGCGGCGGGCAATCTCGCCCAGCAGCGCCGCCCGTTGGGCCAATACCCGGTTAAGCTCCCCCAGATGCTTGCCATAGCGGGGCAATATCTGTGAAATGGCGCCGTCCAGCAGCCGTCTGCGGCCGGAGGGGCCATCCTTTATCAGCGAAAGATGCTCGGGCGAAAAGACCACCGCGGGGAACTGCCCCGCCAGCTTGGCCCGGCTCTCCAGCGGCACCCCGTTGAGATGGGCCGCCGCCTTGCTCCCCAGCGTCAGTTGGGCGGTTTGCGGCCGCCCCGCCGCCTCAAAGCCCACGGTGAGCCTGCCATTTTGCTTGCCGAAGGGCAGCAGCTCGCTTTGGGTGGCGCCCCGAAAGCTGCGCCCGCCGGTAAAGAGCCAGACGGCCTCCAGCAGGTTGGTTTTTCCCTGTGCGTTATCGCCGTAGATGACGTTCACCCCCGGGCCGGGCACAAGGGTCAACTGTTGTATGTTGCGAAAATCGGTCAGCTCAAGACTGGTTATCTTCACTGAACGCAACCTCAAGAATCTCGTCCTCCAGCCGGACGCTGTCGCCGGGGCGCAGCTTTTTGCCCCGCTGCAGGCAGGTTTCGCCGTTGACGCTGACCATGCCCTCGGCAATCAGCTCCTTGGCGTGGCCGCCGGTTTCTACCAAACCGGCAAATTTCAGCAGCGCATCCAGCCGGATGAATTCGGTATCGATGGTTATCTTTTGCAGGCTCATTATCGGCCCCACCTTTCGGCCCGGCTGCCAAAGCCTCCGGACTGCAAAACAAAAATCAGTCGTTCTTCAGCCGCACCGGCAGCACGAGGAAGAGAAAATCCTCCCCCTGCGGGGGCAGCACCTTCATGGGCGAGGTGGGGCCGCTCAGCTCAAGCACCACCATATCACATCCTGTGGCCCGCAATGCGTCGATTAAAAAGCGGTTGTTAAAGCCTACCTCCACCTCGGGGCCCTGGATGGTGCTGCCGACCTCGTCATAGGCGCTGCCCATGGCGGTGGAGCAGGAAATTTGAATCAGTTCCCGCCCAAAGCGCACCCGCAGCGGGCTTTTGAGACGGTCCTGTATCAGCAGCGAGGTGCGGTCGATGCTGTCCATCAATTCGCGGGTCTGCACCGTCACAGTGGTCTGGGCCGCGGTGGGTATCGCCGCCCGGTAGTTTAAAAATTCGCCCTCCAGCAGGCGCGAAACCACTGTATAATGCCCCACCCCAAAGAGAATATGCTTTTTGGATACCTGTAGCGCCACCGGGGTGTCGTCGTCCTCCAGCAGCCGCAGCAGGTCGGAAAGGGTCTTGCCCGGCACGATAAAGCTCAGCTTGCCCTCATACTTCATCGGCTCGCGGCGCATGGCCAGCCGGTAGCCGTCCACCGAAACAATGGTCAGATGCTCGCCGTCCAGCTCAAAAAGCGAACCGGTATGCACCGGCTTGGAGTCAGAAACCGCAATGGCAAAGTGGGTTTGCCCAATCATTGACGCAAGGGTGCTCTGGGGCAGCGAGAGGGTGGAGGTATCGGTCAGGGCCGGCAGCTCGGGGAACTCGGCGGCAGGCTGGCCTAAAATCGAATACTGGGCGACCCCGCTTTTCAGCTCGGTCATCATCCTTTGGTTACAGGAGATAGAAATCTCTTCGGCGGGCATCCGGCGCACGATATCGGCCAACAGCTTGGCTGAGAGCACCACCTCGCCCTCCTCCTGCACCCGGGCCTCAATCGAGGTAGCAATCCCCAGCTCCAAATCATAGCCGGTGAGGAAGAGCCGCCCCTCCTTTGCAGCAAAGAGAATACCCTCCAGCGCGGGCAGGCTGGATTTGGAAGAAACTGCCAAAGATACGCTGGTGATAGCGGTGGACAGAGATTGTTTGTCGCAGATTACTTTCAAGTTTGTCACCTCGGATTTTAAATTAGAAGTCCTTTGGGTTTTGCAGGAGATTTGCCGGGGATGGTGGGGCGATTTTATTCACAGCCCCTTAATCGGGCAGATAGAAGAGAATAGATATAAAGATAAAATAGTAGTAGTAGTAGGCCCGGTGGATATGTTGAAATCTCTGTAAAGGCGCGCCGGCGCTGGTTTTTTCGCCTTTGCCCTCCAATAATACCGGTTGTCTTTTTTGTGAACAAGTGAAAAGCGGCTGTTGCTTTCCACACGGTTGTGAACAAAGCCTGTGAACTTGTGAACAACCGGTGCAAAAACCGGCCGGTTTCGGGGGCCGATTTTTCCGCGCCTTTTTCCCTGTTCATTCTATGGAATGTTGAATGTTGATAAAACCGGCGGCCCGGCAACTTTATCGTCAGCCTGCGCTATTTATCCCGCACGTTTTTGACGATATCCTCTATGGTTTCGCGGTAGTGGCTGTCCTGCTCCATGTTTTTTTCCACCTGCTGAATGGCGTAGACCACAGTGGAGTGGTCGCGGCCGCCAAACTCCTCGCCGATGGTGGACATCGACATCTGGGTAATCTCCCGCACGATGTACATCGAAATCTGCCGGGCCGAGGATATCTGCGCCGAACGTTTGCTGGAGCGGATGTCGGCGGGGGTGACCCCATAGGTGCGGGAAACCTCCGAGATGATGCGCTCCACCGTGATGGGGATGGGCTGGTTGTCGTTGAGGATATCCCGGATGGCGTTCTGGGCGATGAGCACCGAGGGGTTGGAGCCGGCAAGCTGCTTGTAGGCCTTAAGCTTTTTCACCGCGCCCTCCAACTGACGGATGTTGGTTTTCAGGCGGTTGGCGATATATTCCGAAACCTCGTCGGGAATATGGATATCCAGCAGCTCGGCCTTGCGGCGGATGATGGCGATGCGGGTTTCAAAATCGGGGGGCTGAATGTCGGCCAGCAGGCCCCACTCAAAGCGGGTACGCAGCCTGTCCTCCAGCGTTTTAATCTCCTTGGGCGGCCGGTCGGAGGTGAGCACAATCTGCTTGCCCTCCTGATAGAGGGTGTTGAAGGTGTGAAAGAACTCCTCCTGGGTGCTTTCCTTGCCGCCGATGAACTGGACGTCGTCCATGAGCAGAACGTCGAGGTTGCGGTATTTATCGTGGAACTGGCTGGTGGTTTCCTCTTTAATCGCCTGAATGAGGTCGTTGGTAAACTCCTCGCCCTTGACATAGATGATTTTCGCGTCCTTGTTGGACATTATAATCTCTTCGTTGATGGCGTAGAGCAGGTGGGTTTTGCCCAGCCCCGAGCCGCCGTAGATAAACAGCGGGTTGTAGGAGCGCGAAGGGTTGGTGGCCACCGCCAGCGCCGCCGCGTGGGCAAACTTGTTGGAGGAGCCCACAATGAAGTTGGCGAAGGTGTATTCGTAATCTCCCCCCATCGAAACAAAATCCAGCGCTTCACCCTGAAGACCGCTGGAGTGAAACTTCTCGGTGGGGGCGGTGCCCGGTGGCTCGCAGAGAATTTTGACCTCCAGCCCGAAGCCCAGCACCGATTCCAGCGCCCGTTGCAGCAGGTCGAGGTATTTTTCCTCTATGATATTTTTCTTAAACTCTGAACGGACAAACAAAGTCGCCACCGAGCTGTCCATTCTGACCGGCTCGATGTCCTTAATCCAAAGGTTGAAGGCGACGTCCGAAAGCTCGCCCCGGCAGTACTCCCGTACAAGGGCAAATATTTCACGAAAGGATTCCATTTGTGTTGTTTCCTCCCCATATGGGCTAGTTAATTTTTTTGCAGGGCCGCCAATGGGCTGCGCAGCAGGCCGATTGTTGAAAATCGGTATAATCAGCGGGAAAGGCTGTTGAATCTTTTAGGAATCAACACCCTTCCCACCGGTTTTTCTTCTGCAATTGTATCACGAAAGCACTCTTTTTTCAAGGTTTTCCACAGCCTGAAACAGGCTATATATATAAATGTATAAATTAAAGCCCCAAAAGGGTGGAAAAGCCGGAGCTTCAGTCGCCTTTTGGGCAAAAAACCCCCTGTTTCTACAAAAGAAAAAGTTTTGGGCAGGGCACGAAGCTCCCCTCGTGAGCCCCCCGATATTTGGCTATTTGCAGCGGGGGGCCTTGTGTGATAAAATAAGGCCTGTTATAAACCGTCTGTCCGCTTCACATAGGGCCGGGCGGCGGCAGGGAGGCCGTAAACCATGGCAGCTTTTGAAACAACCATCGCCGCGATATCCACCCCCCCCGGGCAGGGGGCGGTGGGTATGGTGCGCCTTTCCGGCCCCGATGCCCGCGCCATTGGGCGGCGGGTATTTCGCCCCATGGATAAAAGCCGCGCTCTGGAGCAGCTTGCGGGCTATACCGGCTGTCTGGGCCGGGTGTTTGATGAGGCGGGCGACATTGACGAGGCGGTGGCCTTTGTCTATCAGGCCCCCAAAAGCTACACCGGCGAGGACGTGGTGGAGCTCTGCTGCCACGGGGGCAGCTTTCTGCTGGCCCGCGTGCTGGGGGCAGCGCTGGCGGCGGGGGCCGCCCCTGCCGGGCCGGGGGAGTTCACCAAGCGGGCTTTCTTAAACGGCAAGCTCTCGCTGGACGAGGCCGAGTCGGTGATGGGGCTGGTGTCGGCCCACTCCGACAGCGCTGCCCGGGCCGCTCTCGCCGCCCGCGACGGCGCCCTGACCAACGAAATCGCCGCCTGCGCCGACCGTCTGGTCGACCTTGCGGCCCATCTGGCCGCCTGGGTGGATTACCCTGAGGAGGACATCCCCCAGGTGGAGGAGGCCGCGCTGGTGGCCACCCTCGGCGAGGTGGCCGGGCGGCTGCAATCGCTGACCGGGGGCTACCGCCGGGGCCGCATCCTGCGCGAAGGGGTGGATACCGTCATCGCGGGGCGGCCCAACGTGGGCAAATCCACCCTGATGAACGTCCTCGCAGGCAGCCAGCGCAGCATCGTCACCGATATCCCCGGCACCACCCGTGACGTGGTGGAGGATACGGTGCGGCTGGGCGGGCTGCTGCTGCGGCTTTCAGACACCGCCGGGCTGCGCCAAACCGACGACCCGGTGGAACAGGCGGGGGTGGCGCTGACCAACAGCAGGCTGGAAAGCTGCGATCTGGTACTGGCGGTCTTTGACGGCGGCCTGCCGCTGGAGGAGGAGGATGCCGCCCTGCTGGCGCGGCTCAGGGACAGGCTCTGCGTCGGGGTGGTCAACAAGGCCGACCGGCCGCTGCTGCTGGATATCCGCCCCATAAGAGAGGCTCTGCCCGCCGTGGTCGAGCTTTCGGCCAAAACGGGGGAGGGGATTGGCCAGCTGGAGGAAGCGGTTACCCGGCTGCTGGGGCTGGCAAAGCTGGACCCCGCCGCCCCCATGCTGCATACCCACCGTCAGCTGGACTGTGTCCGCCGGGCGTTGGAGGAGCTGAATCAGGCCACCGCGGCCCTCACCGAGGGGCAGACGCTGGATGCGGTGTCGGTCTGTGTGGACGGCGCTATCGACGCGCTGCTGGAGCTTACCGGGCAGCGGGCCTCGGCCGCCGTGGTGGACAGGGTGTTTCACAACTTCTGCGTGGGCAAATAAACACAAATAGAACTATACTGTTTGTATTTTAAACAAGAGTTTATACCTGTTTACGCAGGGAATTGCTTGCCTTATAAATACATTAAGTATAATAGATGACTAATTATACAATTTTGCTTTTATCTGGCAGGGAGGCTTTATGGAATACAAGGCAGGAAAATATGATATCGCGGTGGTGGGGGCCGGCCACGCGGGCATCGAGGCGGCGCTGGCTGGCGCGCGTCTGGGGGCCTCGGTCATCCTCTTCACCCTTTCGCTGGACGCGGTGGGCAACCTGCCCTGCAACCCTTCCATCGGAGGCACCGCCAAGGGCCATCTGGTGCGCGAAATAGACGCGCTGGGGGGAGAGATGGGCCGTGCCGCCGACAAAACCTTTCTCCAAAGCCGGATGCTCAACCGGGGTAAAGGCCCGGCGGTGCATAGCCTGCGGGTGCAGAGCGACCGCGCCGCCTATCACCGCCTGATGAAACGGGTGGTGGAGAATCAGCCCGGCCTCGACCTGAAACAGGCCGAGGTGGTGGAGCTGCGTCAGGATGGCGAGGGCTGGCAGGCGGTGACCGCCATGGGAGCGGTCTTTGAGGCCAAAACGGTGGTTGTCGCCACCGGCACCTATCTGGGGGGCAAGATTTATGTGGGCGACTACGCCGCCCCCGGCGGCCCCGACGGAATGCACGCCGCCAACCGCCTTACCCAGTCGCTGCGGGGGTTGGGGCTTGCCCTGCGCCGCTTTAAAACCGGTACCCCCGCCCGGGCCCACCGCGACAGCATCGATTTCACCCAACTGGAGCAGCAGCCGGGGGACGAGCCGGTGGTGCCCTTTTCCTTTGAAACCGCCGGGGAGTTGAAAAATCAGGTGGTCTGCCACATCGCCTACACCAATACCGAAACCCACCGCATCATCACCGAAAACCTGCACCGCTCGCCGCTCTACAGCGGCAAGATAGAGGGCATCGGCACCCGCTACTGCCCCAGCATCGAGGACAAGGTGGTGCGCTTTGCCGACAAGGAGCGCCATCAGGTGTTTGTTGAGCCTATGGGGCTGGATACCAACGAGATGTACCTGCAGGGGCTCAGCTCCTCGCTGCCCGAGGAGGTGCAGCTGGCCTTTTACCGCACTATCAAGGGCTTTGAGGGGATTCGCATGATGCGCACCGCCTATGCCATCGAGTACGACTGCGTCGACCCCACCCAGCTTGCCCCCACGCTGGAGTGCAAGGACTTGCCCGGCCTCTATGGGGCGGGGCAGTTCAACGGCACCTCCGGCTACGAGGAGGCGGCGGCGCAGGGCTTGGTGGCCGGCATCAACGCCGCCCGGCGGGTACAGGGCAAGTCCCCGCTGGTGCTGGAGCGTTCCGGTTCCTACATCGGCACCCTGATTGACGATCTGGTCACCAAGGGCTGCAGCGACCCCTACCGGATGATGACCTCCCGGTCGGAGTACCGGCTGATTCTGCGGCAGGATAACGCCGACCTGCGCCTGACCCCCATCGGGCGGGAGCTTGGGCTGGTGAGCGACAGCCGCTGGGCGCTCTTCACCGCGCAGCAGGAAGCCAAGCAGGCCGAAATCAAGCGGCTGCAACAGCTTACCCTGCAGCCCACCCCACAACTCAACCGGCTATTGGAGGCGCTGGGCACCACCCCGGTGGAAACCGGGGTTCGGGCCGCCGAGCTGCTGCGCCGCCCGCAGGTAGGCTATGCCAGCCTCGCGCCCCTCGACCCCAACCGCCCGGCGCTGGACGCCCACACCACCGAGCAGGTGGAAATCGAGATTAAATACGAGGGCTACATCAAAAAGCAGCTGGCGCAGGTGCAGCAGATGCACCGGCTGGAATCCACCCCCCTTGCCGAGGACTTTGACTACGGGCAGGTCGCCGGTCTGCGCCTCGAGGCGGTGGAGAAGCTGAAAAAAATCCGCCCCTTAAGCTTGGGGCAGGCGTCGCGGATATCGGGGGTCAGCCCGGCGGATATCTCGGTGCTGATTATCTATCTGGAACAGAGCAGGAGGCAGCGCAATGATTGATCGCAGCTACTTACAGGAGCAGGCCGCAGCCTTTGGCATCGCCCTGACCGGCGACATGCTGGAAAAGCTGGATACCTACGCCCAACTGCTGGTGGATTGGAACCAGCGGGTCAACCTGACTGCCATCACCCAGCCGCGGGAGATTACGGTGAAACACTTTCTGGATAGCCTGCTGCTGGCGGCGGTGGTCCCGCTGCCCGAGGGCTGCTCGCTGGTGGATGTGGGCACCGGGGCGGGGTTCCCCGGCCTGCCGGTGAAAATTTTGCGGCCCGATGTGAAGCTCACCCTGCTGGATAGCCTCAACAAGCGGCTGGTATTTTTAGAGGCGCTCTGCGGCGAGCTGGGCGTCGAAGCCCGGCGGGTACACGCCCGTGCCGAGGAGGCGGGGCGAGGCGCGCTGCGGGAAGGCTTTGATTTAGCCACCGCCCGGGCGGTGGCATCTCTTTCGCAGCTCTGCGAATACTGCCTGCCGCTGGTGCGGGCAGGGGGGCGGTTTGTGGCCCTCAAAGGCCCCGAGGTAGAGCAGGAGGCCGGCCAGGCCGAAAAGGCGATTGCCCTTTTGGGGGGCAGGCTGGCTGAGATCCGCCACCTAAATCTGCCCGATGGCAGCGCCCGCAGCTTTGTCATTATAGAGAAAATATCGCAAACTCCGGCAAAATACCCCCGCCAATCAGCAAAAATTACCAAAAGTCCCCTATAAAAACAGCAATAAAGGTATAATTCCGTCGCAAAATGCGGTGGAAATAGTTGGAATAACAACATCACCCGTGCTACCATTTGTAAAAGAGATTTTTTGCACAGTTTTGCAACAAATCTCTGGTTAGCGGGGGTGATGTTTTGCTTGCCCCTGCCAAGACAGTGAAAGACCGCGGACGACAAAAACTTTAGCGGGAGGTCGGTATCATGGCTTGGATGTCTAAAAATTCCGAACGAATGGGCAAGCTGGCCTGTCTGCCGCTGGGGGAGATTGCCCCAAACCCCAACCAACCCCGGCGCAGCTTTGACCAGCAGGAGCTGGACAAGCTTGCCCGCAGCATTGCCGCCAACGGGCTGCTGCAGCCGGTCACGGTGCGCCGCACCGACCGTGACAGCTACCAGCTGATTGCGGGCGAGCGCCGCCTGATGGCCTGCAAGGCCCTGGGGATGGATAAGATTGCCGCCATTGTGGTAGAGATGCCTGACACCGACTCGGCGGTTATGGCGCTGGTGGAAAACCTGCACCGGGCCGACCTCAACTGCTTTGAGGAGGCCGAGGCCATTGCCGGGCTGATGGCCGACGGGCGGCTGACCCAGCAGCAGGTGGCAAGGATGCTCTGCCGCTCGCAGCCCGCCATTGCCAACAAGCTGCGGCTGCTGCGGCTTTCTCCACAGCTTCGCGCCTTGATTGTGGAAAGTTCCCTCACCGAGCGCCACGCCCGTGCCCTGCTGGCGGTGGAGGACCCCGACCTGCAGATGGAGATTGCCCAGCATGTGATAGAGGCCGGGCTGAACGTTTCGGCCACCGAAGCCTACATACAGCGCCGCCTGCGCACCCCGGCCCAAAAGCCCGCCCGTTTGGTGGTGGTCAAGGATGTGCGGCTGCTGTTTAACTCCATCTCAAAAGCGGTGAGCGCCATCAAGGAGGGCGGCTTCGAGGTGGAAACGCTGCAAACCGAGGACGACCGCTATGTGAACTATGTGGTGCGCATCCCCAAAGAGAGGGTCTACCTGCGCCGCGCCGACGACGCAACCGCGTAAGGCAAGCCTGTTCCCCTGCGAGCAGCGGGGTGATAGAAATAGATACTTCCCAAGCTGACAGCAGCAGCCCGGCCATCAAGGCCGGGCTGCTGCTGTTTGCGGGATAGCCGGTGCGGTTTGGCCTATACCCGGCTTTTGTTGGCGCCCTGAGGCCGGGGGAGGGGGAGAGTGTCGACATCGACAGGGGAGAACGGCGTAGAAGCATGCGGGTGGAACCGCCAGTAAATTTTCTCCGGAGTTGGGTGACGCGGGGGAAGGGCTTTACGCCCGGCGGCGGGCAATGTTCTGTTT
The DNA here is from genome assembly GCA_023396215.1 of Bacillota bacterium. Lineage (GTDB taxonomy): Bacteria > Bacillota > Clostridia > Oscillospirales > Ruminococcaceae > Heteroruminococcus. The sequence continues at coordinate 37,086 of JAEWWW010000155.1, forward strand.
TGCCCGGGGGTGGCCTGCAAAAGCCCCTGCTTCTGTGGATCGGGGGCAATGTTTCACATGAAACACCCCGCCCAAAGCCCTGTAAAAAAGGCGGCCCCCCTTTTTTACAGGGAATTTTAAGGTGGCCTGCATCTTTACCCCTGCCGGAGGGTTGTGCTATAATAGACCCAAAACGGCCACTTGACGGTTCAGGCTGGTGAAAAAGCCGCGCAAACGTAAAATGTCTACGCCATTTTACTTACATCGTTGGCTGCACTTGTAAATGTCGGTCACATATATTGAATATGCTCCCTCATTTGCTGCGCTTGCCGCCTCGTCTTGCACAGTTTTTCGCCGCCTGAGGTTCTTTGATACGCCCAGTCGTTTTGCGATTCGGGCTGCCGAAAAAGCCGCGCAAACAGGGGCAGATTTCCCCCAGAGTGCTGCAAGGGCGGAAAAATAAGAGACAAGCCCTGCAAAATGGCCGTGGCTTGGGGGATTTATCCAGAACTGGAATGAAACAGGGGCGCAGAAGCCAAAATAATACAGTCGATTGGGAGGAAGATATGGGTAAGGTTATTGCGGTGGCCAACCAAAAGGGCGGTGTAGGCAAAACCACCACCGCCGTCAACCTTGCCGCTGCCCTGGGTGACCTGGGCAAGCGTGTGCTGATGGTGGATTTTGACCCGCAGGGCAACGCCACCAGCGGTTTGGGGGTCAACAAGCGGGATATCAAGGTTTCCACCTACGATATCATCATCAGCGGGGCGCAGCCCGCGCAGGCGGTGGTGAAGAATGTCTGCAAAAATGTGGATCTGCTGCCCTGCAATATCTCGCTTGCCGGGGCCGAGATTGAGCTGGTGGATATGGAAAACCGCACCCAGCGGCTGAGAGGCCCGATGCTCAAGACCAAGGAAGAGTACGACTTTGTCATCATCGACTGCCCGCCCTCGCTGGGGCTTTTGACCCTCAACGCACTCACCGCCAGCGACACGCTGCTGATACCCATCCAGTGCGAGTACTACGCCCTCGAGGGGCTTTCGCAGCTCATGACCACGGTGCGGCAGGTGAAACGGCTGTACAACAGCAGCCTCGACCTTGAAGGAGTACTGCTCACCATGTATGACGGGCGGCTTAACCTTACCCTTCAGGTGGTGGATGAGGTCAAGCGCCACTTCCCCCAAAAGGTGTACAGCACCTCGATTCCCCGCAACGTCAAGCTTTCCGAGGCCCCCAGCTTTGGGCAGCCGGTCATCTACTTTGACCGTTCCTCCAAGGGTACGCAGGCCTATTGCGAGCTGGCCCGGGAGCTGCTGTACAATCAGCGTACTTAAGGCCGGCGACTCTCTCCCTCCAGCGGCTTATGCTGCGTTAAAGGGCATTGGGGCACGGCAAAAATATAGGATGGAGGAAGGGCCTGATGGCAAAAAGAGGTGGCTTGGGCAAGGGGCTGGACGCCCTTTTTATCGACAACACCAGCGAAAGCGGACGCACCGTCTCCTCGGTGCGCATCTCAGAGATAGAGCCCAACAAGGAGCAGCCCCGGCGGGTCTTTGACGACGGCGCGCTGCAGGAGCTTTCGGATTCTATCCGGGAGCACGGGGTGTTGCAGCCGATTATCGTGCGCCCGCTGGAGGGCGGTGGCTATCAGATTGTGGCGGGCGAGCGCCGCTGGCGTGCCTCCCGCCTGGCGGGACTGAGTGAGATACCCGCCATTGTGCGGGAAGCCGACGACACCCTGACCATGGAGATGGCACTGATAGAGAACCTGCAGCGTGAGGATTTGAACATCCTTGAAGAAGCACAGGGCTACAAGGCGCTGATGGAGCTGCACGGCCTTACCCAGGAGCAGGTGGCCAAGCGGGTGGGGAAATCCCGCCCGGTGGTGACCAACGCCCTGCGGATACTCAACCTGCCTAAAAAGGTGCAGGCGATGGTGGCGCAGGGGGGCATCAGCCCCGGCCACGCCCGGGTGCTGGCAGGCATGCAGGACCACGCCTCGGCCGAGGCACTCGCGGCGCGGATTGCGGGCGAAGGGCTTTCGGTGCGTGAAACCGAACGGCTTGCCAAGGGCGAAAAGATGGCCCGCGCCAGCGGCGGCTCCCGCAAGCAGGAGGAGAGCGCCTGGGGCGAAAACTACTATAAAGAGATGGAAATCGCCCTGCAAAACAGCCTGGGCCGCAGGGTAAAGATAACCCCAAAAAGCAACGGCGGCACCCTTGAGGTGGAGTTTTTCACCAAGGAAGATTTAAGCGATATGGCCGCAAAGCTTTCGGGCGAAGGCAAGGCGTAGCAGATAAAACAGAGGATGGGGCGCACCCGCGGGGCGGCGGGCAGACCCTGTAAGCCAAAACAACCGCCCCAAAACCATAAAGGAAGGTCGAAAAGCAGATGCTGGACATTAAAACAATCAGAGCAAACCCCCAGCGGGTAAAAGAAGCAATGCGTAACCGCGGCAAGGATATGGATGCCGTCATCGACGAGATACTCTCGATAGACGAGCAGCGCCGTATTATCACCGCCGAAGCCGAGGCCAAAAAAGCCGAGCAGAACAAAGCCAGCAAAGAGATTCCCATGCTGAAAAAGCAGGGCCAAAGCATCGACGAGCTGATGGCCCGCATGAAGCTGCTAGCTGAAGAGATAAAGGAGTGCGACGCCAAAACCGCCGCCCTTGCCGACCGCCAGCAGGAGCTGATATACAATATTCCCAATGTTCCACATGAAACAGTGCCGATGGGCACCGACGAAAGCCAGAACAAAGAGGTGCGCCGCCACCTCACCCCCCGTAAGTTTGCCTTCGAGCCCAAGGCTCACTGGGATATCGGCGCGGATCTCGGCATCCTCGACCCCGAAACCGCCGCCAAGGTCACCGGCAAGCGGTTCCACTTCTACAAGGGGGCGGGGGCCCGGCTGGAGCGCGCGGTCATCAACTTCTATCTGGATACCCACACCCAGCACGGCTACACCGAGGTGTTTCCGCCCTTTATGGCCAACACCGCCTCGATGACCGGCACCGGGCAGCTGCCCAAGTTTGCCGAGGATATGTTCAAGCTGGAGGGGCTGGATTACTACCTGATACCCACCGCCGAGGTGCCTGTGACCAACATGCACCGAGACGAGATTTTAGAGGGCGCATCGCTGCCCATCAAATACTGCGCCTATTCGGCCTGCTTCAGGGCCGAGGCAGGCAGCGCCGGGCGCGACACCCGGGGCCTGATACGCCAGCACCAGTTCAACAAGGTGGAACTGGTAAAGTTTGCCCACCCCGACAGCTCCTACGACGAGCTGGAGGCCCTCACTGCCGACGCCGAAAGGGTGCTGCAGGCGCTGGAGCTGCCCTACCGTGTGGTGGCGCTGTGCAGCGGCGACCTTGGGTTTTCCAGCGCGAAAACCTACGACATCGAGGTCTGGATGCCCTCCTACGATGCCTACAAGGAGATTTCCAGCTGCTCCAACTTTGAGGACTTTCAGGCGCGCCGGGCGGCCATCCGCTACAAAATGGAAAGAGGGGATAAAGCCCAACTGGTGCACACCCTCAACGGCTCGGGTGTGGCGGTAGGCCGCACCGTGGCGGCCATCCTTGAAAACTACCAGAACGACGACGGCTCGGTGACAGTGCCCGAGGTGCTGCGCCCCTATATGGGCACCGACCGCATCGGCTGACGACAGAGAAAACAGGGCGGCGCGCCCCCGGATTTGCCGGGTGGCTGCGTCTGCAGCGCCGGCAGGGGAGCGTACCCCCCGGCGGCAAGCCCTTTTAGGCGGCGGCGTTACCCGCCCCGGCCAGAAAGGAATATGACATGAACCCCGGAGCATCCTATTCAAAAAAGATAAAGGTGCAGATTTTTGAGTGCGATTTAGCAGGGCGGCTGCGCCTTTCCTACCTGATGCGCCACATCCAGCAGCTTGGCGAGGACCAGTTGGAGGCGCTGGGCATCGGCTACCAAAAAACGCTGCAGGAGCACAGCATGGTGTTCCTGCTGACCCGCATCGTCCTTGAGGTGGAGCGCATGCCCACGGTGTACGAGGAGCTGACCTTCACCACCCGCCCTCTGGAGCCGGTCAAGGCCCAGTTCTTTCGCGAAACGGCGGTGTCCGACGCCGAAGGCAACCGGCTGGTGACCGCGTGGTCGGCCTGGCTGCTCTTTGACCCCAGCGCCCGGCGGGTGCTGCGCCCCGGTAAGTTCCCTTACCCGCTGGATTGCGGCCCTGCCCCCGACCAGCAGCGGTTTGAGCTTGCGCTGCCCGAGGGCAGCCCGGCAGGGCGGCACACCGTCGGCTTCTCGCAGGTGGACATCAACCGGCACCTGACCAACTCGGCCTACAGCGACATCATCTATGACTGCCTGCCGTGGCAGATGGCCGAGGAGGGCAGGCTTGCCAGCGTCAGCATTCACTTTCAGAGCGAGGCCAAGCCGGGGGAAGAGATTGCCCTCTTTACCCATATTGAGGATGGAAATAGCTGTACCGTCTATGGCACGGTGGAGCAGAGCCCCTGCTTTGGCGCGCGGCTCACCTTTCACACCGCCGGGTGACAGAGCGCCCAAACAAAGGGAGCTTATGACCGAGGAAATAACCAGGGCCTGTTGACGCTACCGTTCAACGCCCACTTTGATGGAGGAAAGATATGGTAGACATTACCGCATTATTCAGCCTTAGCTATGGCATCTATCTGCTGGGGGCCCATGACCCCAACCAGCCGGGAAAAAAGGCCGGCTGTCTGGTGAACACGGTCTTTCAGCTAACCGCCGAGCCGGTTCGCATCGGGGTGAGCGTCGCCAAAGAGAACCAAACCCACGACTTTATTCTGGCGGGAGGCACCGTCTCGGTAACGGTGATGGATGAAGGGGCCGAAACCAAGCTTCTGGGCACCTTCGGCTACCGCTCGGGGCGCGATATAGACAAATACAACGAGGTCATCTACAGCGTGGACCAGCACGGCGACCCCCTCATTGAGCAGAACGCCATTGCCCACTTGAGCTGCGCCGTCAAGGATGTGGTGGATATGGACACCCACAGCCTCTTTGTCTGCGATGTGACCGACGCGGTCAAGCGCAGCGACAACCCGCCCATGACCTACACCTACTTCCGCGATGTGAAAAAGGGCAAATCCAGCAAATTTGCCCCCACCTATGTAGACCTCTCCAAGCTAGCCAATAAAAACACCGACGCATAAAAACCCGCCCCGCCAGCACGGCGCCGCCCGCTGGTGAGAACAGGTTTTATACTCCGAGGCCTTGCCCCGCCGGGTTCTGCCCGCCGGGGTCTTTTGCCGCAAGGGGGAGGAGCCTAGTTGGTAATCCACCGAACCGCCAGATAGGCCGCCGCAAAGCAGGCGGGGAAGGTCAGCAGCCAGGCTGCCACAATGCCCCCGAAGGAGCGCAGGTTCAGCCTGCCCTTGCCCTGCGCGCCGCCTACCCCGGCCACCGCCGAAACCTTGACGTGGCTGGTGCTCACCGGCAGCCCCAGCAGAGTGGAAACCAGCAGCGAAACCGCCGCGCCCATATCCGAGCAGATGCCGCTGACAGCGTCCAGCTGCACCATCTGCTGGCCCACACGCTCGATGATGCGCCGCCCGCCGATGCTGGTGCCCAGCGCGATGGCGGCCGAGCAGAGCAGCACCGCCCCAAAGGGGGAACCGCCCTTGGCCGCACCGGCAGCCAGCAGCATGGCGGCAAACTTCTGGCCGTCCTGCGCGCCGTGCAGCAGTGCCATGCCCCCTGCGGCGGCAATCTGCAAGCCGCGGCTCTGCCCCTTGCCAAGGCGGCCCGCCGCACCGGCCAGCAGCCGCCAAAACCAGCGGCCCCCCAGCCAGCCCAAAGCGATGGAAAGCACCAGCCCCACTCCCACCCGCAGCCAGGCTGCCGAACGGAGGTCAAAGCCCCCGATGGCGGCTGAAACCCCCGCCACCGCGGCAATCAGGGCGTGGCTTTCGCTGGTGGGGATACCCAGCACCCATGCGGCGGTGCCCCAGAGGGCCACCGTCAGCAGGGCGCAGCTTACCCCTATCATGGCAAGGTAGGGGTTATCGGTGCCAAAGTCGGCGATTTCGCCCATGGTTTGGGTCACGCCGGGCAGCAGCAGCCCCGCCGCCGCCGCCCCAATCAGGTTAAAGACCACCGCCAGCCCCACCGCGCTGCGGTAGCGCAGCGCCCCCGAGCAAACCACCGAGGTGATGGCGTTGGGCGCGTCGGTCCAGCCGTTGACCACCGCCACGCAGATGACCGAGAATATAACGACTAGTTGTATAGTGACCACCCCAAAACTATATGTATAATATCGGCAAAAAAGCTGCTGAGGGTGTCAAAAAACAGGCAGGCGGCGAAAAATTGTCGGGGACGAGGCGGCAAACGCAGCAAATGAGGGAGCATATTTGATATATGTGACTGAAATTTGCAAGTGCAGCCAACAAAGTAAGCAAAACGCCTGGGGCGTTTTACGCCCCGGCGACTTTTTCGACAGCCTGAGCGGCAAAAAAGCCGCTTTTTACGCCATCCCCCAACCCCGGCGCCGCTTTTGGCCGCGCTTTGGCAGCCCGGTGCGCTGCCTCTACTTAAGATTTATGCAAGCAGAAAGGAGGGATATGCCATGTCCGGCAGCGGGTACAGCTTTGAAGAGGTGGGCGGGGTGCAGGTCTGCGTCAGCCGCCGCCACAAATTTGGCACCGACGCCTTTTTGCTGGCGCATTTCGCGGCCCCCCGCCGCAAAGAAACCGCCTGCGATTTGGGCACCGGCTGCGGCATCATCCCCCTGCTTTGGCAGCGGGGCGAAAGCCCGCCCCGCCATACCTGGGGGGTAGAGGTGGCCCCCGAGGCGGTGGAGCAGCTAACGCTTTCTTTGGAGCGCAACCAGTTGCAGCAAAAGATTACCCCCCTCTGCGCCGACCTGCGCAGCCTGCAGGGGGGCCCCGCCCCCGGCAGTCTGGATCTCATTAGCTGCAACCCGCCCTATTTCGCGCAGGGGACAGGCTACATCTGCCCCGGCGAGGCGCGGCGCACCGCCCGCCACGAGTTTGGCTGCTCGGTGGCCGACGTCTGCGCTGCCGCCGCCCGGCTGCTGAAATACGGCGGCAGACTTTGCCTCTGCCAGCGGCCCGAGCGGCTCTGCGACGTGCTGGAGGCGATGCGGGCGGCGGGCATCGAGCCCAAGCGGTTGCGGTTTGTACACCAGCGGCCGGGCAGCCCGCCCTGGCTCTTTCTCTGCGAGGGCAGGCGGGGGGGCCGCCCCTCTCTGCAAGTGCTGCCGCCCCTGATTATCGAGAGCCCCGGGGGCGGCTTCTCAGAGGAGCTTCTCGCCATCTATGGCAAAACAGCGGAAAAGAGGGAAGAGCCATGACCGGTAAACTCTATCTGGTGGGCACCCCCATCGGCAATCTGGGGGATTTTTCGCCCCGGGCGGCGCGGGTGCTGTCCGAGGTGGATTTCATCGCCGCCGAGGATACCCGGGTTTCGGTGCGGCTGCTCAACCATCTGGGCATCAAAAAGCCGATGGTTAGCTACTACCAGCACAACCTGCGCCAGCGCGGGCAGGAGATTATGGCCCGGATAGCGGCGGGCGAGAGTTGCGCCATCATCACCGACGCGGGCATGCCCTGCATCTCGGACCCCGGCGAGGATTTGGTGGCCCTCTGCGCCGAAGAGGGGATAGAGGTGGTGGGGGTGCCCGGCCCCAACGCCGCCGTGACGGCGCTGGCCCTTTCGGGGCTGCCCACCGGGCGGTTCTGCTTCGAGGGTTTTTTGCCGGTGAACCGGCGCAGCCGCCGGCAGCAGCTGGAGGAGCTGGCGCAGGAGCGCCGCACCCTGATTTTCTACGAAGCCCCCCACAAGCTGACCACCACCCTTGCCGACCTGCTGGAGGCGCTGGGCGACCGGCGCATCAGCCTGGCCCGTGAGCTGACCAAGCTGCACGAGGAGGTGCGACGCACCACCGTTGCGCAGGCGCTGGAGCACTACAGCCAAACCCCGCCCCGGGGCGAATTTGTGCTGGTGGTGGAGGGCGCGCCCGCCCCCGCCGAAGAACCCGCCCTTTCGCTGGAAGAGGCGGCCGAGCAGGTGCGTGAGCTGCAGCGGCAGGGGCTTTCGGCCAGCGAGGCGGCCCGGCAGGTGGCCCGCGCCACCGGCTATGCCAAAAGCCAGCTTTACCGTCTGGCGGGGCAGGGCTAAAAGCACAGGCCTGCCCACTAAATCTGCCAAAATTGGCAATCCTACCCGGCAGCGGCGGCCAAACGCAAATTTTATTGTTGTTTTGCACTGTTTTTGCTGTTAGCGGCGGGGTTATTCCACCCTTTTTGCTTGACAATCGACAACAGGTTAAGCTATAATATTTCACTGCAAGGTTATAACCCGAAAGGAGGGTTTTATAGATGCTTAGGACTTACCAGCCCAAGAAACTGCAGAGAAAAAAGGAGCATGGCTTCCGTAAGAGAATGAAGACTTCCAACGGTCGCAAGGTGCTTGCAAGAAGAAGAGCCAAGGGCAGAGCACGCCTGACCCACTAATTGCCGGCCACAAATACTGTGGTCTTTCTTTTTATTGACATTAAGGCAATGCCGCACAATTCACGGCTACCGCCTTAAGCACCCTGTCGCTCGCGGATTTTCCGTAATCCTTCACAAAAATCCCCGCGAATACATCCAGTATTCACTGCGGTTTTTGTTTTAGCTGACGAAAAATCCGCCGGTGCGCCAAAGCACTTAGAATTGCGCAGCGTTGCCTTAAAAAGAAAAAGGATGCCACAGCCCAGACAGCAACCGTCGGGGGCGGGCGGTAAGCGCGGCGGATATTGCCACGCGTAGCCGGCCCCGCCAACTGCAAAAGAGTTTTGCGGCCCGGCGGTTTTACGCTAATCTGCAGCTAAAAACCCCCGGTTTTTGGTTTGCCGCCCAGTTTGCGGCAGCGGGCGTGGCCCGCGCGGCGGTGGCTGGGCGGCTTCTTCCTGCGCCTGCGGCGCGGCGGCGGTCATAACCCTGCCGGCCAAGCAGATTGTGTTCTGGCGGCAGCCAGGCGTCACCGGCGGCTCTAAAAACGGCATGACCGGGAGAAAACCCATGAAGCACACCTGCTCTCTTACCCAGAACAGAGATTTCCTGCGCCTTTACCGGCGGGGCAAATCTCAGGTTCACCCACTTTTGGTGACCTACGCGCTGCCCAACCGGCGCGACACCAACCGAATAGGCATTACCACCAGCAAAAAGATTGGCAACGCAGTGCTGCGCAACCGGGCCCGGCGTATCATCCGGGAGGCCTACCGCCAGCTTGAACCGCGGTTGCCCCCCGGGTGGGACATTGTCTTTGTCGCCAGAGGCCGCACCCCCGGCTCGGGGATGTGGCAACTGCACGCGGTGATGGACAAGCAGCTCGCCCAACTGCTGAGCCTCCCCCAAAACCGATGAAACAGATTATCATTCGGCTTATACGGGCCTACCAGCGGGGAATTTCCCCCCGGCATCTGCCCAGTTGCAGGTTTATTCCCACCTGCTCCGCTTACGCCATCGAGGCAATAACCAGATTCGGCGTAATCCGGGGTGGGCTGTTGGCCGTTTGGCGTATTTTACGCTGCAACCCCTTTGGGCGCTGCGGCTATGACCCCGTACCCGAAACCTTTTTGCCGCCCCGGCGCAAGGGGCAGTAACCTTACCCCGAAAAAAGCCCCGGTAACGGGGATAAAATAAAAAAGCAAACCGCCTTATATAAAAATTCAGCATGTAAAAAATGGGTTGCGCTGCAACACGGAGGTATACTATGGATTTTATTAACTCGATTATCGGTTATCCCCTTGGGTGGATCATGTGGGCCTGCTATAAGCTGATTTCCAACTATGGCGTAGCCCTGATTTTCTTTACCATCATCACCCGGCTGCTGCTGGTGCCCACCGCCATCAAGCAGCAGAAATCCACCGTGCGGCTTCGTATGATTCAGCCCAAGGTAAACGAGCTGCAAAAGAAGTATGCCAACAACCGCAACAAGCTCAACGAGGAGCTCACCGCCCTCTACGCGCAGGAGAACTACAACCCCGCCTCGGGCTGCCTGCCGATGCTTATTCAGCTGCCCATCCTCTTCGGTCTGATCGACGTTATCTATAAGCCGCTGACCCATATTCTGCGGCTGCCCGCCGATGTGATTAAAGCCGCCAGCGACATCGTTTCGCAGGCCGGGCAGACCACCGGCATGGCCACCCATTCGATGCAGATCAGCGTCATCGGCGCCGTGAAGCAAAACCCCTCGGCTTTTTCACAGCTTGGGGCCGATGTTGTGGAAAAAATCACATCCCTCGACCTTTCGTTCCTGGGGCTGAACCTCACCGAGCGCCCCACCTTGGCCTTTAACCTGATGATTATCATCCCCATCCTCTCGGGCGTCACCTCGCTGGCGATTTCCCTTGTTTCGATGAAAACCAGCGGCATGGGCGACAACGCTGCCGGCGCCGCTACCGGCAAAAGCATGATGTATATGATGCCGCTGCTTTCGCTGTGGTTTACCATGCAGGTGCCCGCCGGCGTGGGCTTCTACTGGATTATCTCCAACCTTTTGATGCTGGCCCAGACGCTGCTGCTCAACCGCTTCTACAACCCGGCCGAGATTGCCGCCAAGTATGAAGAAGAAGAGCGGGAACGCAAGGAACGGGAGCGTCAGGAGAAAATAGAGGCCAAGCGGCTGCTTAAGGAAACCGAAGGCAGCGCCGCCGCAGCCCTTTCGCAGAAAGAAATCAACCGCCAAAAGCTGGCCGCCGCCCGCAAGCGCGACGCCGAAAAATATGGCGAAAGCTATGACGAGGTTACCGACGAAGACCTGAAGTAAACTTCCTCTTTGGTATAAAGCAACCGGCATTGTGCCGGTGGGCGGGGGCAAAGCTGGTTTGCCCCATGCCGCCAGGCAGGCGGCATACAGCCCGGAATAGATTGCGACCCATACAAATGCGGCGCGGGGCGGTGCGCACAGGCTGCCCGGTCGGAAACATTAGTGGAGGTGTAAGCTTGATTAAAGAGTTGATACAAACGGCCAAAAGCGTTGACCTTGCCATTGAGCTTGGCTGCGAAAGCCTGGGGGTATCAAGGGACGAGGCCCAGTTCGAGATTATTGACCTGCCAAAGAAAAAGCTGTTTGGCATGAAAATTATCCCCGCCAAGGTGCGCGTTTATGTAGAGCTGCCCGACGAGGCCCCGGCAAAACCGGCGGCCCAGCCCCCCGCCCAAAAGCCAGCCCAGCCAAAGAGCCAGCCTCCTCGGCGCGAGGCAAAGCCCGAAGCCAAAGAGCAGCGCCCGGAACGTGCCGAAGGGCGCGGGCAGAGCGGCGACCGGCGCAGGCAGTTCGACCAGGCCCAGCCCCCCCGGCAGGCCGAGCAGCCCCAGCGCAGCGAGGCTCCGATTGAGCCCGACGCGCTGATGACCGCCAAGGCAGCCGCCGTGGTGGATTATGTAAAAAGCATTTTGGGCCAGATGGGCTTTGAGCAGGTGGAGGTTACCCCCCGCTTTACCCAAAGCGGCGCGGCCTTTGCCCTGAGCGGCGCAGATTTGGGCGCCATCATCGGCCGCCGCGGCGAAACGCTGGACGCGCTGCAGTACCTTTCCGGTCTGGTGGCAAACCGGCTGGAGGGCGACTACCTGCGGGTGACCATCGACAGCGGCAACTACCGCCAAAAAAGAGAAAAAACCCTCGAGGGCCTTGCCCGCAAGCTGGCACTGTCGGCGGTGCGCACCGGCAAAAGCTGCACCCTCGAGCCGATGAACCCCTACGAGCGGCGCATCATCCATGCGGCCGTTTCACAAATCAGAGGCGCGACCTCCTCCTCGACAGGGGAAGAGCCCAACCGCCGTGTGGTCATCAAATCGGCCACCGGGCAGCCCCGCCCGGGCGGCGACCGTGACCGCGACAACCGCGGCAGAGGCCGTGGCGGCAGGCGCGGCGGCCCCGACCGTGCCGACCGCAGCCCGGAGCAGCGGGAGCGCAGAAGCCCGGAGGAGCGTCCGGCTGCCCCCCGCCAGAGCGCACCCAGCGCAGCCCCGGCCGAAAAGGCCCAGCAGCGCAAGGACGCCGAAGGCCCGCTGTACGGCAAAATCTCTCTGGACTAAAAACATAAGCAACATAAAACCCCCCGCAGGAATTTGAACTGACCCCAAAAAGTTAGACAGTGTGATACACTGAATAACGGAAGGGGTGCACTTCAAAGAGATGCGGGGGGTTCTTTCTGTAAAATTATCCGCTCGACCGAGGGCCGCGCCGGTCAGCGGTAGTAGGCCACGGCTCCGGCGAAGATATCCATCCCGTGGGGGCCGGGAACATTCTTGAACAGCCCCGGCGCGCTGCGCTCATTGTGGCCCATGCGCCCAAACACCCGTCCGTCGGGGGAGGTGATGCCCTCGATGGCGAAGCTGGAGTTGTTGGGGTTGTAGCGGATATCCTGTGTGGGGTTTCCGTCCAAATCCACATACTGGGTGGCAATCTGCCCGTTTGCGGCAAGGGCCCGAATGAGCCCCTCGTCGGCGACAAAGCGCCCCTCGCCGTGAGAGATGGGGATAAGCGCCACCTCGCCCACCGCATGGCCCGAAAGCCAGGGGGATTTGGCCGAAGCCACCCGGGTGCGCACCAGCAGCGACTGGTGGCGGCCAATCTTGTTGTAGGTCAGCGTGGGGCTGTCGGCGTCCATATCCTTAATCTCCCCGTAGGGCACAAGCCCCAGCTTAATCAGCGCCTGAAAGCCGTTGCAGATGCCGCAGATGAGGCCGTCGCGCTGCTGGAGCAGGTCGGCCACGGTGGCCGAAACGGCGGGGTTGCGGAAAAAGGCGGTGATGAACTTGCCGGAGCCGTCCGGCTCGTCGCCGCCGGAAAACCCGCCGGGAATGACAATTCCCTGTGTGGCGCGGATTGTTTGGGCCATCAACCGCACGCTTTCGGCGATGTCGGCAGCCGAGCGGTTGCGCAGGACAAAGATTTCCGCCCTGCCCCCCGCCTGCTCAATCGCCTTGGCGGTGTCGTACTCGCTGTTGGTGCCGGGGAAGACAGGCACCACAAATTTGGGCTGCAGCACCGAGGCCCGGGGGCGGATATGGCAGCCCTCCCCATAGGAAAACACCTCCACCTCACCCTCCTGCCGGGTCAGGCAGGGGAAAACCGGCTCCAGCGTTTGCTCCCACGCCTCCTGCAACTGCTCCAGAGAAACGTCGGCTCCATCCGGGAGGGTGAGGGCGTATGCCTCTTGGGTGACCCCGAGCAGAGCGTCGGCGCAGTCCAGAGGCTCGGCTGCCTCCATCACGAAAGCGCCGAAAAGAGGCTCGGCCGTAAGGGGCTGGACTGCTTTGAAGCCGATTCGGTTGCCCAGACACATTTTCAGAACCGCCTCCGCCACGCCGCCGGAGCCCACCGCCCACGCGGACTGAACCCTGCCTGTGGCAATCAGCGCCTCAACCCGGTCAAAGAAGGTGCAAAGAGCGGCGAAATCCGGCTTCTCAAAGGCGGTAAAGCCGGGGGTCAGCAGATAAACGTTGGAGCCGGGCCGCTTAAATTCGGGGGAGACGACCCGCCCCGCCCGGGCGAGCGAAACGGCGAAGGAGACGAGGGTGGGCGGCACGTCGGTATCCTCAAAGCTGCCGGACATAGAGTCTTTGCCGCCGATGGCCCCGCAGCACAGGCCAAGCTGTGCGTCCAGCGCCCCCAGCAGGGCGGCCACCGGCTTGCCCCAGCGGGCGGGGTCGGTGCGCAGGCGCTCGAAGTACTCCTGAAAGGTCAGCCAGCATTTGGCCCTTGTGCCGCCCGTGGCGATGATTTTGGCCACCGAATGCACCACCGCCCCGATGCCCGCGTGGTAGGGGCTGACGGTGGAAACCTCCGGGTCAAAGCCCCACGCCATCAGCGAGCAGCTTTCGGTTTCGCCCTCCAGCACCGGGATTTTTGCCGCCATGGTCTGGGTGGGGGTGAGCTGGTATCTGCCGCCGTGGGGCATGGTTACGGTACCCCGGCCGATGACCGAATCAAAGCGCTCCACCAGGCCCTTTTGGGAGCAGACGGCCAGGCTGGCAGCCAGCTCCCGCAGGCCCTGCCCGTCCAGCGCGGGGTAGGTCTTCGGCTCTGGGCGCGGGGCCGCCACCGCGGCTGCGGCATGCTTGGGCGCGCCGTTGGAGTTTAGAAAGCTGCGGGCAAGGCTGACAATTTCGGCGCCGTTCCAGCGCATGGTCAGGCGGGGCTCGGCGCGAACAACCGCCACCACGGTGGCCTCCAGGTTTTCCGCCGCCGCCAGCGCGATGAAGGGGTCGGCGTCCTGCGCCCGCACCACCACCGACATCCGCTCCTGACTTTCCGAGATGGCCAGCTCGGTGCCGTCCAGCCCCTCGTATTTTTTGGGTACACGGTCCAAATCAATCTCAATGCCGTCGGCAAGCTCCCCGATGGAAACCGCAACGCCCCCCGCGCCGAAGTCGTTGCAGCGGCGGATGAGGCGGGTGGCCTCCGGGTTGCGGAACAGCCGCTGGAGCTTGCGCTCCTCGGGGGCGTTGCCCTTCTGCACCTCGGCCCCGCAGCGCTCGAGGGATTCCAGCGTGTGGGTCTTGGAGGAGCCGGTCGCCCCGCCCACGCCGGCACGCCCGGTGCGCCCGCCCAGCAGAATCACCACATCCCCCGGCTCGGGGGTTTCACGCACCACATTGGCCGCAGGGGCAGCGCCCAGCACCGCGCCAATCTCCATGCGCTTGGCGACATAGCCGGGGTGGTAAATCTCGTGTACATGGCCGGTGCAAAGGCCAATCTGATTGCCGTAGGAGCTGTACCCGGCGGCGGCGGTCTGAACAAGCTTGCGCTGGGGCAGCTTGCCCGGCAGGGTGTCCGACACCTTCTGCAGGGGGTTGCCCGCGCCGGTGACCCGCATGGCCTGATAAACAAAGCTGCGGCCAGAGAGCGGGTCGCGAATGGCGCCGCCCAGACAGGTGGCCGCGCCGCCAAAGGGCTCAATCTCGGTGGGGTGGTTGTGGGTTTCGTTCTTGAACATCAGCAGCCACTGCTGCGGGCGGCCGTCCACCTCCACCTCAATCTTGACCGAGCAGGCGTTAATCTCCTCGGATTCATCCAGGTCGGGCAGCAGCCCGCGCGCCTTCAGCACCCGCGCGCCGATGGTGGCAAGCTCCATCAGGGTAATGGGGCGGTCGGTACGGCCCAGCTCGCTGCGCAGCGAGAGGAAGCTTTCATAGCTGACGCGGATGGTCTCGTCCGCGATGTCCACCCGGTCCAGCTCGGTCAGGAAGGTGGTGTGGCGGCAGTGGTCCGACCAGTAGGTGTCAATC
Organism: Bacillota bacterium; assembly: GCA_023396215.1. Classification (GTDB taxonomy): domain Bacteria; phylum Bacillota; class Clostridia; order Oscillospirales; family Ruminococcaceae; genus Heteroruminococcus. The sequence goes on from JAEWWW010000155.1 coordinate 52,330, forward strand.
ATGCGGATTTCGGTGATGGTGGGGTCGCGCCGCTCCTCCTCCCGGAAATAGGCCTGACAGAAGCGCAAATCCTCCAAATCCATCGCAAGGCCCAGCTCCTCCAGCATGGCGGCAAGGCCGGCCTCCTCCAGCGCGGTGAAGCCGGTGCAGACCGCCACCGGGCCGGGGAGCTCCAGACGCATGGTCAGCGTCTCGGGTATTTCCAGCGCGGCCTCCCGGCTCTCCACCGGGTTTATCAGCCAACCCTTGATTTGCGCAAACTGCGCGTCGGTGAGCCGCCCCTCCAGCACAAAGACACGGGCCGAACGAATGGTGGGCCGCTCCTTGCCGTAGGCCAGCGAGACGCACTGGGCGCAGGAATCCGCCCGCTGGTCAAACTGGCCGGGCAGAAATTCCGAGGCGAATACCCGCGCCGGGCCAAAATCCGGCAGGGTATCGTAGGTGATATCCACCGGAGGCTCGGAGAAAACGGTGCTGCGGGCCGCGGCGAAATCCGCCGGGGAGATGCCCTCGGCCAGATAACGGGCCAACACCCGCACACCGGTGAGCCCCGCAATCTGCAGGGTGCCGCGCAGGTCAGAAAGAATTGCGGCGGCCTCGTCGGCAAAGGCGGGTTTCTTCTCCACATAAATGCAAAAAACGGACATAAGCGCCTCCCTTTCAGGTGATGAAATCACCATACGTCTTTCATCTTCATGCCGTGTCTTTAAAAACCGGAGGGTGAAATTTTACCGCCCTATTATGCATGATTTTACAAAAGAGCGCAAGGCCTGAAAAACCAAAAAACCGCAGTGCCTGTAATTTTCCCCGCGGGAACAGCCCCGCTTTTTTCTGTTTTGCATAGCTCCTGCGGGAGAAAGACAAGCAAAATTTATAAATATTCATCCGTTGTATTTTTTGCGGTTCTTCGCTATAATGGGGTAAAACGCGGAGCTTGGCGTTTTAAGTTTACTTTAGTGGTAGAAAGGGGCGGGGATTATGGCTGGCGCATACAGTTGTCTTGCGCGGATGGTTCCTGCATCGAGGGGCGGAAGTGCCCTTACTCGCCTTGTGTCCTTGTGAGGTTGCAGCTTTAGCTGCAGCCTCTTTTGTTTTTATAAAATACAAAAAAAGGAAGAGGGTAGCGTGAAAAAACACGCTACGCCTTTATGTGCCAATCGCTCTCCGCCTGCGGCGGGAACCGCGGATTGATGCACAAACAGACCATTCCTTTTTCATGGTCTGTTTGTGCCGTAACAAAAGTAAAAGGAATGGTCTTGATTATGAAAAAGGTTGCGCTAATTATGGGGAGCGACAGCGATTTTCCGGTGGTGGAGCCCGCTGTCAGGCAGCTTCGGGCCTTTGGAATCCCGGTGGAGGCCCATGTGATGAGCGCCCACCGCACCCCGGCGCGGGCCGCGGCCTTTGCCGCGTCGGCAAAGGAGGCGGGCTTCGGGGTGATTATCGCCGCCGCAGGCAAGGCGGCCCATCTGGCCGGCGTGCTGGCGGCCCACACCACCCTGCCGGTCATCGGCATTCCGGTGCGCTCCACCGCGCTGGAGGGGATGGACGCCCTGCTGGCCACGGTGCAGATGCCGCCGGGCATCCCGGTTGCCACCGTCGCCATCGACGGGGCCGAAAACGCGGCCATCTTGGCGGCGCAGATGCTGGCCCTTTCTGACGGGGCGCTGGCCGAGAAGCTCTGCACAATGAAACGGGAGATGGAAGAAAAGGTGCTGGAGAAGGACAAGGCGCTGCAGGAAAAATTGAGATAGCCCGCCGAAAGACGGCAAAAGGACAAAGTGTCAAAAAACAGGCAGGCGGCGAAAAATCGTGCAAGACGAGGTGGCAAGCGCAGCAAAGACGTACGCGTATTTGATATATGTGACCGAAATTTGCAAGTGCAGCCAACAAAGTAAGCAAAACGCTCAGGGCGTTTTACGGCCCGGCGACTTTTTCGACAGCCTGGGCAAAAGGTGAGGAGGATGACTGTGAAAAAACAAGGGCAGCTCTATGAGGGAAAAGCAAAGAAGGTTTTTGCAACCGACGACCCCGAACTTCTGATTGTGGATTACAAGGACGACGCCACCGCCAACAACGGCCTGAAAAAGGGAACCATCACCGGTAAGGGGGCCATCAACAACCGGGTGACCAACCATCTGATGAAGATGCTGGAGCAAAAGGGCATTCCCACCCACTTTGTGGAGGAACTCTCCGACCGGGAAACGGTGGTGCGCAGGGTTACGATTGTTCCGCTGGAGGTGATTGTCCGCAACATCGCCGCCGGTTCGCTTTCCAAGCGGCTGGGGCTTGCGGAGGGCACCCGGCTGGCCAGCACCGTGCTGGAATACTGCTACAAGGACGATGAGCTGGGCGACCCGATGATTAACGAATACCACATCGCGGCGCTGAAGCTGGCGACCCCGGAGGAGCTTGAGAAGATTGCCGGCTACAGCTTGAGAATCAATGTGCTTTTGACCGAGTACCTGAAGGATTTGGGCATCGAGCTGATTGACTTTAAGCTGGAATATGGCCGCACCGGCGACGGCACGGTGATTTTGGCCGATGAAATCTCCCCCGATACCTGCCGCTTCTGGGATAGCCAGACGGGAGAAAAGCTGGATAAGGACCGCTTTCGCCGGGATATGGGCGGCGCGGAGGACGCGTATCAGGAGGTTCTGCGCAGGCTGTTGGGCGAGTAACCAAACCGCATTGCGGACGGAGAGAGGATTCAGAGTATGTTTGATCAGCTTCACGAGGAATGCGGCGTATTTGGCATCTATACCCGGCGCGCGGGGGGCGACGTGGCGGCCCAGACCTATCTGGCGCTCTACGCCCTGCAGCACCGGGGGCAGGAGAGCTGCGGCATCGCCGTTTGCGACGACGGGGTGATTCACTACCACCGGGATATCGGCCTTGTGCCGGAGGTCTTTACCAAGGACGAGCTGGAGCGTCTGGGCGTCGGCAACATGGCGGTGGGGCATGTGCGCTACTCCACGGCGGGCAAGCAGAGCCGCACCAACGCCCAGCCGCTGGTGGTGCGCCACATCAAAGGGGCGATGGCGCTGGCCCACAACGGCAACCTGACCAACGCCACCGAGCTGCGGGAGGAACTGGAGCTGGGCGGGGCAATCTTTCATTCCACCAACGATTCCGAGGTGCTTTCCTACATGATTACCCGGGCGCGGCTTGGCTCCGGCTCGATAGAGGAGGCGGTGGAGCAGGCGATGTATCAGGTGAAGGGGGCATACTCCCTTGTGGTGATGTCGCCCACCAAGCTGCTTGCGGCCCGCGACCCCGAGGGCTTTCGCCCGCTGTGCATGGGCAGGCTGGGGGAGGATATCATCTTCGCCTCAGAAACCTGCGCGCTGGACAGCCTGGGGGCCGCCTTCGTCAGGGAATTGGAGCCGGGCGAGATTGTTGTAGCCGATAAAAACGGCCTTCGCAGCATCCGCACCCATTGCGGCTCCAAGGGCCATTTCTGCGTATTTGAGTTTGTCTACTTCGCCCGCCCCGATTCGGTGATTGCCGGGGCCAGCGTCCACGAAGCCCGCCGCCGTGCGGGGGCCTTTCTGGCGCAGGATTATCCGGTGGAGGCGGACGTGGTCATCGGCGTGCCGGATTCCGGCATGGATTCCGCCATCGGCTATGCGCAGCAATCCGGCATCCCCTACGGGATGGGGTTTATCAAAAATCGCTACATTGGCAGAACCTTCATTCAGCCCACACAGGCCGAGCGGGAGCGGTCGGTGCATATCAAGCTCAATCCCGTGGCCGCCACCGTCAGGGGCAAGCGGGTGGTCATGATAGACGACTCGATTGTGCGGGGCACCACCACCGGCCGGATTGTGAACCTGCTGCGGGAGGCGGGCGCCACCGAGGTGCATGTGCGGCTCTCCTCGCCGCCCTTCGTCAGCCCCTGCTACTTCGGAACCGATGTGGACAGCAAGGAGAACCTGATTGCCTGCCACATGAGCATCCCCGAAATCTGCGCCCACATTGGGGCGGATAGCTTGGGGTACCTGTCGGTGGAGCATGTGGCGCAGATTGCCCGGGGCGCCGATTGCGACTTTTGCGTGGGCTGCTTCACGGGAAACTACCCGGCGCAGGTGCCGGAGCGCACCGAGAAAAACCGGTTTGAAACCAAGCTTAGCGAAAAGCATGGGCAGGACCAGGAAAGCGACTGACTGGGGAAGGAAGGAATTTCAGCGATGAACAACAGCTACAGTGAAAGCTACCGGGCGGCCGGGGTGGATATTACGGCGGGCTACCGTGCGGTAGAGCTGATGAAAAAGCATGTGGCGCGCACCAAAAACGCGGGGGTGCTGGAGAGCATCGGCGGCTTTGGCGGGCTGTACGCCCTGCCGGGTACCGCCGGGTCGGAGCCGGTGCTGGTTTCGGGCACCGACGGGGTGGGCACCAAGCTGCAGATTGCCCTGCGCATGAACCGGCACAACACCATCGGGGTGGACTGCGTGGCCATGTGTGTCAACGATATCATCTGCGCCGGGGCCAAGCCCCTCTTCTTCCTCGACTACATTGCCATCGGCAGAGTGGTGCCCGAGAAGGTGGAGCAGATTATCTCCGGCATTGCCGACGGCTGCGTGCAGGCCGGGTGCGCGCTGGTGGGCGGCGAAACCGCCGAGCATCCGGGGGTTATGCCGGAGGATGAATATGATTTGGCAGGCTTTGCGGTGGGGCTGGTGGAGAAAAGTAAAATCATTGACAAGGCCCGGGTACGCCCCGGAGACGCGGTGATTGGCATCGCCTCCTCCGGGGTGCATTCCAACGGGTTTTCCCTCATTCGCAAGGTCTTTGCGGGGGAGGGGGCCCTCGACCGCCGGTACGACGCGCTGGGCTGCACATTGGGCGAAGAGCTGCTGACCCCCACCAGAATCTATGTGCGCCCGGTGCTGGAGCTGATTGAAAAGCTACCGGTGCACGGGCTTTCCCACATCACCGGCGGCGGCTTTTACGAGAACATCCCCCGGGCGCTGCCTGCGGGCTGCGGCGCGGTGATACGCAAAAACGCCCTGCCTGTTCCCCCCATATTTGAGCTGATTCAAAGCACCGGCGGCATCCCGGAGCGGGATATGTACAACACCTACAACATGGGTGTGGGGATGTGCGTGGCGGTTCCAGCCGAGCGGGCCGACGAGGCGGTGCGGCTGCTGACCGCCGCCGGGGAGGTGGCCGCAATCATCGGGGAGGTCACACCGGGCGAAACGGCGATAGAGCTGGTTTAAGCGGGGGAAGGATCAGGGGCTTTCGGTTTTAAGAAACGCCCTGCAAAGAAAAGGAGCGGGTTATGACAAGAATTGCGGTTCTGTGCAGCGGCGGCGGCACCAATTTGCAGGCGCTGATTGACGCGCAAAGCGCCGGCCGTCTGGCTGGCGGGGTGCTTGTGCTGGTGGCGGCCTCCAACCCGGAGGCTTACGCCCTGACCCGGGCGAAGAGAAACGGCATCCCCACCGTGGTGGTAAGCCCCAAAGATTACCCGGCCGCCGGGGACTACGACAGCGCCCTGCTGGAGGCGCTGAAGGGCTGCCGCTGCGATTTGGTGGTGCTGGCGGGCTTTCTGCGCATTCTGGGGCCAAGGGTGCTGGCAGCCTATGAGGACAGGATACTCAACATCCATCCGTCGCTGATACCCGCCTTCTGCGGCAAGGGGATGTACGGGCTGCATGTCCACAAAGCGGCGCTGGATTACGGCGTCAAGGTGACCGGCGCCACGGTGCATCTGGTGAACCGGGTGGTGGACGGCGGCAGGATTCTGCTGCAAAAGGCGGTGGAGGTGCGGGAGGACGATACCCCCCAGACCCTTCAGGCACGGGTGATGGAGCAGGCCGAGCAGGTGCTTTTGCCCCGGGCGGTGGCCATGTACTGCCGCGGGGAGATTTTAACCCGACGACAGGAGAAGGAGGAAGCGCCATGCAGCTTTTGAAGCTTGACCAAATACTGAGCAACCACCCCTATCCCGGACGGGGGATTGTGCTGGGCCGTTCCCAAGATGGTAAGAACGGCGTCATCGTCTATTTCATCATGGGCCGCAGCGAAAACAGCCGCAACCGGGTCTTTGAGCAGACGCCGGACGGCATCCGCACCCGGGTCTTTGACCCGGGTAAAATGACCGACCCTTCGTTGATTATCTATCACCCGGTGCGGCAAACGGCGCAGGGTACCATTGTGACCAACGGCGACCAGACCGACACGGTGCGGGAGCTGATGGCGCAGGGCAAAAGCTTTGAGGAGGCGCTGCGCACCCGGTGCTACGAGCCGGACGCGCCCAACTTCACGCCCAGAATTTCCGGACTGCTGCTGCCGGATGGGGCGTTTAAGCTTTCAATTCTTAAGAGCTGCGACGGCGACCCCGCCTGCAACAACCGCTATTGTTACGAGTATGACGCGCCGCCTTGCGGCGAGGGGCGGTTTCTCCACACCTATCAGGAGAACCTTGACCCTCTGCCCTCCTTTGACGGGGAGCCCCGGCGGGTTGCGCTGGCGGCGCAAAGCCCCGAGGCGCTGGCCGAGGAGATTTGGAGCAGCCTGAACGCCGAAAACAAGGTCTCGCTCTTTGTGCGGTATGTGGAGCTTGCCACCGGCGCGGCGCGCACGGTGCTGCGCAACAAACATCAGGAGGACGCAAAATGACCGAACTGGAACTGAAATACGGCTGCAACCCCAACCAAAAGCCGGCCAGAATCTTCATGGAGGAGGGGGAGCTGCCCCTCGCCGTCCTGAATGGAAAGCCCGGCTATATCAATTTTATGGACGCGCTCAACTCATGGCAGTTGGTGCGCCAGCTCAAGGCGGCCTGCGGGCTGCCCGCCGCCGCTTCCTTTAAGCATGTTTCCCCGGCGGGGGTGGCGCTGGGCAGGCCGCTGACCGAGGTGGAGCGGAGGATTTATTTTGCGGAAGATGAAACCCTCTCGCCCATCGCCTGCGCCTATCTGCGGGCGCGGGGGGCCGACAGGCTTTGCTCCTACGGGGACTGGGCGGCTCTTTCGGATGTGTGCGACGCAGACACCGCCCGCCTGCTTTCCCACGAGGTTTCAGACGGGGTCATCGCCCCCGGCTACACCGGGGAGGCGCTGGCGATACTGCGCGCCAAGCGCGGCGGCAGCTACAACGTGGTGCAAATCGACCCCGAATACACCCCGCCGGCCATCGAGCGGCGCAGCATCTTCGGCATCACCTTTGAGCAGGGCTACAACGACCTTGCGGTTACCCCGGAAATGCTGGAAAACATTGTGACCGACCAAAAGGAGCTGCCCCAGCAGGCGCGCAACGACCTGCTGCTGGCGCTAATTACTTTGAAATACACCCAGTCCAACTCGGTGTGCTATGTCAAGGACGGCATGACCATCGGCGTGGGCGCGGGGCAGCAGTCCCGGATTCACTGCACCCGTCTGGCGGGCTCCAAGGCCGATATCTGGTGGCTGCGGCAGCACCCCAAGGTACTGGCGCTGGATTTTGTGCCGGATATCCGGCGGGCCAACCGGGATAACGCCATCGACCTTTATGTGTCCGACGAGGCGGAGGCGCTTCTGGCCGACGGGGAGTGGCAGCAAACCTTCGCCCAGAAGCCGGAGCCGTTGACAGCGGCTGAGAAGCGGGAGTGGATAGCCCAGTTGGAGGGGGTGGCCGTGGGCTCGGACGCCTTCTTCCCCTTTGGCGACAATCTGGAGCGGGCGAAAAAATCCGGCGCAAAATACATCGCACAGCCCGGCGGCTCCATCCGGGACGACCAGGTGATTGCCACCGCCAACAAATACGGCATGGTCATGACCTTTACCGGCATGCGCCTGTTTCATCACTGAAGGGGAGGGTACGCGCTTGAAAATATTGGTTGTGGGCGGCGGCGGTCGGGAGCACGCCCTTCTCAAAAAGCTGGGGGAGAGCCCCCGGGTGACAACGCTCTACGCCGCACCGGGCAACGGCGGCATTGGCCGGATGGCGCAGTGCGCCCAGATAAAGGCCACCGACATTGCGGCGGTGGCGGCCTTTGCAAAGGAAAAGAGCATCGACCTTGTGGTGGTGGCCCCCGACGACCCCTTGGTGCTGGGCATGGTGGACGAGTTGGAGGCACAGGGCATCCCCTGCTTCGGCCCCAGCAAGGCCGCGGCACGGATTGAAGGCTCCAAGGTGTTTTCCAAGGCTTTTATGAAGCGGTACGGCATCCCCACCGCAGACTATGAGGCGTTTGACAATCTGGAGCGTGCGCTGGATTATGTAGACCGGCTGGAAAGCTGGCCGGTGTGGATTAAAGCCGACGGCCTTGCGCTGGGCAAAGGCGCGGTCATTGCCGAGGACAAGCAGTCGGCGCAGGCGACGCTGGTGCAGCTTATGGGCCAGAAGGTGTTTGGCGACAGCGGCAGCCGGGTGGTCATCGAGGAGCATATGACCGGGCCGGAGGCCACGGTGCTGGCCTTTACCGACGGGGAAACGGTGGTTCCCATGGTGTCCTCGATGGACCACAAGCGGGCGCTGGACCACGACCGGGGGCCCAACACCGGTGGCATGGGCGCCATTGCCCCCAACCCGCACTACACCCGGGAGCTTGCCGCCCGCTGCATGGAGGAAATCTTTCTGCCCACCATCCGGGGGATGGCGCGGGAGGGCTGCCCCTTTCAGGGCTGCCTGTATTTTGGGCTGATGCTGACGCCCGGCGGCCCCAAGGTGGTGGAGTACAACTGCCGATTTGGCGACCCGGAGGCTCAGGTTGTGCTGGAGCTATTGGATTCGGATTTGCTGGAGATTCTGCTGGCCTGCCGCAACCGAAGGCTGGCCGAAACGCCTGTGGTATGGAAGCCCGGCGCGGCGGCCTGCGTCATTATGGCGAGCGGCGGCTACCCGGAGCAGTACGCCACCGGATTTCCCATCTCCGGCCTGCGGGAGGACGGCGGCGTGGAGGGGGCCTCGGTCTGCCACGCGGGAACCCGGTGGGAGGATGGGCAGTTTTACACGGCGGGCGGCCGCGTTTTGGGCGTGACCGCCGCGGGTGCGGATTTGGCACAGGCGTTGGACCGGGCCTATGCCGCCGTGGGCCGTGTTTCCTTCTCCGGAGCGCACTTCCGCCGGGATATCGGCAGGAAGTGACCGTGCTTTGGAGCGCAAAAATACCGCGGGCCAATGCCGCGGTGATATAATACATCGCACAGGCGGACACGCGCCGCCCGTCGGAGCAAGCTACACGCCAGAGACCCCCGGTCATTTTATGACCGGGGGTCTCATATCGTTTCGCGGCTCCTCCTCTTTCCCACAAAGCCTTTCGGCTTTGCGGGAGCCCTGATATAAACCTCTAAACTGTCCGCGGGGGAGGGGGCAGTTTTGCTTGGGGGTGCTCACGAGGGGGAGGGCTGGACGCAAAACCCACAGGTTTTGCATAGGACACCAAGTCCCCCCCGTGAAAGGTGACAATTCTTTGGCATCTTTAAAAGGGATACCCTCGAAAGGGTATCCTTTTTGTGTTGCCGCTTGTTTTGGGTCAGATGAAAGCAATCCGCCGGGCTGTTACCCAAGCTGAGAAGAGCTGCGGATGAGCCTGCTGCCGATGTCGCAAAGCTCCTGCCCGATTTCGTCCAGAAGCTTTTGATAGCCGCAGAAGCCGCTGTCGTCCAGATACATCACCCGCTCCATCCGCTTGCAGCCGCCGCCGCAAAACTGCAGATATTTGCAGCGGTAGCAGGGCTCGCCCAGTTGCTTGCGGCTGTCTAAGAAGCCCACCGTTTGCAGCGTTTCGTCGATGCTGTGCAGCGGCTGGTCGGCAAGGCTGCCCCCCCGGTAGCCATCCAGCACATAGAAGTCGCAGGGGTACACGCTGCCGTCGGCCTCCACAATATGCTGCGACTGGCAGCGGCCATGCATGCCGCAGGCGGTAACCTGACGGCGCACCGCAAGGTTCACAATATCGTCAAACAGCTTCACGCTGATGTAGTTGCCCTTTTGCACCTCCTGCTTCCATAGGGGGAAGAGGGCGGCATAAAAGCTGTAAAACCGCTTGGGGGTCAGCGTCCATTCGTCCGGCTCGCCTTCCAGCTTGCCAAGGCAGGGGGTAAACTGAATGTAGCGGATATTCTCTTTCAAAACCACGTTCCAGACCTTTTGGGGGTGGCGGGCCAGCTTGTTGGTCAGGGTACAGAGGATGTTGTACTCCACCCGGTGCTTGTCCATCAACTGCTTGGCCTGCAGCACCTTGCCGTAGGTGCCCTTGCCCTGCGGGTCAAGCCGGTATTGGTTGTGCACCTCGGGGTAGCCGTCCAGCGAAAGCCCCACCAAAAAGTGGTTTTCCCGCAAAAAGGCGCACCAGCTCTCATCCAGCAGCCAGCCGTTGGTCTGCAGCGCGTAGGAAACCTGCACCTTTTTGGGCTGGGCCTTCACCAGCTCTGCAAAGCGCTGAAAAAAAGGCAGCCCGGCAAGGGTGGGCTCCCCTCCCTGAAAGGCGACCAGCAGCGAGCCGCCCTCATCCAGATCGCAGAATATATTTTCAATGACCGCCTGGGCAGTTTCTTCCTTCATAATGCCGTAGGCCGAAACCTCCCGCAGCGAGGTAACATCGGCATAAAAACAGTATTGGCACCTCAGGTTGCAGAGGGCGGACGCCGGTTTAATCATCACAGAGATATGCTTCACGCAAAAACACCTTTCTTCACCGTGGGCCGTGTGTGTGTGGGGCTGCTATACCGCTTTTGCAGGCAAAAAGGGCGGCCCCGCGCTTTATCCCAAGCTTATTATAGCACAGGCCGCAAAAAAAGACAGCGGGCCGCCGGGCGGGGTGGGCTGCCGCCATCAAGCGGGCGGTTTCCCATTCCCCTCCCTGGAGGGGTGGCGCCCGCAGGTGCCGGGGTGGTCAGGGCTACGGGCCAATTGGACATCGGTTCCGATGATGTTCCTCTGCGGGAGGCCGACCCCCGCGGAGACACCCCCTGCTGTCTGTAGCCGCCCCTTTTGCGATTTCTCATTCCCCTCCCTGGAGGGGTGGCGCCCGCAGGTGCCGGGGTGGTCAGGCGTTGGCCTTTGCGGCGATATCCCCTTGTGTATGCAGCCGTAAGGGCAATTACCAACCGCCCCACCGCGCCCACAGGCGCAAAACACCCCCTTGCCCGGTAGCACAGGGCAGGGGGGTGTAAAACGGGCGTGAAAGCCTCTGGCGGGCTGCTAGATGGTGAGCACCCCGTTTTCGCTGATAACCAGAATGAGAATCTGCTCCTCCTCGCCGGTGACGGCGTTGACATAGACCAGCACGTTCTGGTCGTTGCGGCCAAGGCATTTGAACTCATAGGTGAGCAGCTCGTTTTTGCCGGGGGAGGGGATAAGCGCCAGACGGTAGTCGGTAACCGCCAAATCGGGGCTGACCGAGGCCGCCGCCGCCGACGGCGTGATAGAGGGGGCGGGGAGCATCCGCTCCTTGTGGTTGCTGATAAAGCCCCGCGCGTCAAAGAAGACCACCTCGCCGCTATCCATAGCCACCCCCACCTTAATCAGGTCGGTGTAGCAGATGATGTCCTTCTGCAGGTAAGCGTAGTTGATGGTGCAGATATTGTTGGCAATCTCGTAATAGGTGTCCTCCATCGACTCGATGCCCAGCGATTTCAGATAAGCATTGGCCTGCGCCCGGGCGTCGTCCACCGAGATGCGGGGGCTTTCCACATCGCGGGCGTTGGTCATATAGCTTACCAGCCCCCCCTGCTTGGTGACCGCCACGCTGATTTGGTCGGAGCCAAAGCAGTAGGAGGGCATGTTGGAGTTTTCATCCTGCACAAAGCTGATTTCGCCCGCCTTGACCCCGGCGGCGGTGGCGGCCTTGTTGCGGGCCTGCTCCCGCGAAACGCTGCTGAGGCTTTCCAGCAATTTGGGCTTGGTATCGGTGAGATGGGTGGAAAAAGGCCCGTCATAAATAAGCTGCGGGAAGCCCTCAAAGCTGGCCTCCATCTCTTTGAAGGTGCCCTGATCGGCTCCCTCGGCCTGGTCGCCCTCGGCGCCCTGCCCGCCGGTGTTCCAGTAGCGGCTGAGGATATCCTGCACCTTGATTTTGCCGGTGGAAACATCCTGCTCCAACTGGCGTATCTGCTCCTCCAGCTTGCGGGCATAATCCACCATCGATACCAGATTGTCCTTCTCCTCCTGGCTCACCTCCTGCCCCGAGGAGGCCTTGCGGGCGATGGCCATGGCGTAGTCGCCCACCTGCGACAAAAAGCGGTAGGTGTTGTCCAGCTGGGCCTCCCCCACCGGGATAGAGGTCAGGGCGGTTTTGGCGTTGCCCGCCTCGCGCCACAGCTTGGTGGAAAGGGTGGAAAGCTGCTTGGGAGTACCCGCGTAGGTGCCCTTATCCAAATCGGAGGAAATGACCGACATATTGGAAGAAAGCTCCTGCAAAGAGCGCAGGTAGGAGTACTCCAGCTGCAGGCGGTAAAGCTCCTGCTGCTGATAGGTGCGCCAGCCAAAAAAACCCAAAGCGGCCACGGCCGCAGCCGCGTAAGAAATCAGCCGGATAAAGGTGCGCCTTCGGATATACATTGGATTACCTCCCATAATAGGCCCCTGCGAAGCGGGATTACGGTGGTTAGCCGTATTTTTAAAGCTTCACAGATGGCCGGATGCTTTTTCACAGGCAGAATTGCCGCCCTGCCAGATAGCATTATTTTCACCACAAAGCCCCAAAAATATGACAGCTTTTGAAAAAAGCGGAGGATGTACAGGATGCAAGGGTGTTTTGCCCTTGCCAGCCCTGATTTTTGCACGCAAAAAACCGCCGCAAAAGCGGCGGTCTGGAGAGCCCGATAATGTTTTGTGGCGGGCCGATGTGGTCGGCGTTGCCGATGGCGATAGCGAACCCCCGACAGGGGGGCATCGGCTCCTACAACGGCATGGCGTAAGTGTTGTAGGGGCGACCTGTGGTCGCCCGCAAGATTGGCGCAGCATACCTCATCCCCTCTGGAGGGGCGTCGCCTGCGGCGAGGCGGTAAGGATGCCCCCGACAGCTCTAGTCGGCCCAGTTTACCGTGCCGGGCTTACGGGGCGGGGCAGTGGGCGGTTCCCCCTGCGGGTAGCCCACCGCCGCCGCACCGCAGATGACATGCTCCCGGGGCAGGCCCAGCCCGGCCAGAAAGTCGCGCAGGGCGGGGTCGTCCTCCAGCCAGCGCAGTTGGTTGACCCAGCAGCTGGCCAGCCCCATGCTGTGGGCCGCTAAAAAGATATTCTGTAAAGCGGCGGCGCAATCGGGCAGCGCGTTGGCATAGCCGGGCCGGTTTGAGGCGATAATCAGGGCAGGGGCATGGTAATAGAAGGAAAAACTTTCGCTTTGCGCCCGCTGCCTGGCGGCCGCTTTGGCGGAGTTTTGGCCGGGGTCGTCAGGCAGCGCCAAAAAGCCCTGCCGAACCAAAAGGTTCAGCCGCGCCAGCGTTTGGGGGGTGCGAATGACAGTGAAGAGCCAGCTTTGGTTGTTGCTGCCGCTGGGGGCAAAGGTCGCCGCCTCCAGCAGCTGCTCCAGCTCCCCTTGCAGCACCGGCCGCTGCTGGTAACGGCGGACGCTGCGGCGTGTCAGAATGCAGTTCAGCACAGGGTTTTGCATGGTAAGACCTCCAGTCTTTGCGAAGCTTGGGTGTTCCCTCTCTTTGGGGGTGCGGCAGTGGGGCTTTAACCGGGGCAGCACCGCCCCGCAGGCTCGAACATTCTCCCGGGCCTGCGCAAGCGAAAGCCCGTGGTTTTGGTCGCTGGGCTCATTTGGCGAGGCAATGAACAGGTCCACCTCCCAGAAGCAGACGGGGCAGATATAGGCGAGGGCGTCGCCGCCGCGGGGGATGGTTATAAAGCCGCAGCAGGGGCAGGGAGCATCACCCACCACCTCCGGCGGCTCGGGCGGGGGGCCGCGGTACCCATCATCGCCATAGGACGCGGTGGGCAGATATGGCATTTTCATCCACAGCTACCTCAATTTTTTCCAGAATAATCCATAAAAATTGTTGTTTATTGCACTATCTTACTGCATTATGATTTGAAAAACAACTGCCTGTGCGGTATAATAATCGCGGGCGATTATGATACCATTTATTATAATGCCCACCTACGGTGATGGCGAATGACGCCGCGACGCCGCCTTGCGGCTGCGGCCTCATATCCGCGGATGCTTACTATAGTACGCTTCTGGCACCTACCTAATATAGTACCATAATTCTTTGTGATTATAGTAGATTAATATTTTAGTACTTTCGCACCAAAGCGCTCAAATACTGAACATCAAGGCGGCCCCTCACCCGAACCGGCGGGGCCGGTTTTCTGCCGCCTGGGGCAGAGGATAAAAGAAAAAGGATGCAATACATGCAACAGTTAACCGAACATTATCTGGATAACAGCGCCACCACCCCGGTGGACCCTGAGGTTGCCCGGTACTGCCTTGAGCTTATGACTGCGGAGTATGGTAACCCCTCCTCGCTGCACCGCAAAGGCTACCGCGCCGAGCTGCTGCTGGAGCAGGCCCGCAGGCAGGTGGCGCAGGTGCTTGGCTGCCCCGAGGAGCGCATTGTCTTTACCGGCTCGGGCACCGAGGCCAACAATCTGGCCCTGCTGGGGGCGGCCCGCGCCAGGCGCCGCAGCCCGGGGCGGATTGTGGCCAATGCCGCCGAGCATTCCTCGGTGCTGGGGGCGCTGCGCCACCTGCAGGAGGAAGGCTGGGAGGTTGTTTTGGTCAATCCCCTGCCCGATGGCTGCCCGGATATCGCGGGGCTTGCCGCTGCGGTGGACGAGCACACCCTGCTGGTGAGCTGCATGGCGGTCAACAGCGAAACCGGGTCGATTGCCGATATCACCGCCCTTGGGCGGGCTGTAAGGCTGCGCAACCCCGGCGTGCTGCTGCACTGCGACGCGGTGCAGGGCTTTGCCCGGTTGCCGCTGCGGCCCGAGAGCATGGGCATCGACCTGCTGACCCTGAGCGGCCACAAGATAAACGCGCCCAAAGGGGTGGGGGCCTTGTACATCCGCAAGGGTGTGCGGCTGCTGCCCCTTTACTACGGCGGCGGGCAGGAGCAGGGGCTGCGCCCCGGCACCCAAAGCCTGCCTCTCATCGGGGGTCTGGGTCTGGCGGTCGAAACAATCTGGCAGCAGCGCGAAAGCCTGCTGGCCCACTATGAGGCCCTGCGCAGCCATCTGCTGGTAAAGCTTGAAAGTTTGCAGGGTGTTTGCAGCAATTCGCCCGCTAACGGCGCACCTTATATTATGAACGTTTCGCTTCCCGGCTACCGCTCTGAAACGGTCATCCACTTCCTTGAGGAACAGGGCGTCTATCTTTCCAGCGGCTCAGCCTGCTCCAAGGGGGCCAAAAGCCATGTGCTGACCTCCATGGGCCTGCCCGATGTTCGCATCGACTCGGCTTTGCGCATCAGCTTTGGGCGGCAGAACACCACCGCCGATATTGACGCGCTTACCGACGGTCTGGCGCAGGCGATGGCCCGACTGGCCCGACGGTAAGCGCCTCTGTAGCCCGCGCCGCCAGTAGATAAAACCCATCGCCACCTCTCTATTAAGATTAGGGCGTTTCTGAAAATGGAGAACCGCCGGGAAATTCGCTGAAAATAAGCGGATGCAAGGCAAAAAGCACAGGAATACTTCATGTATTCCGAGCATTTTTAACGCAGCAAACGCTGGTTTCAGTAGAATTTGCCAAAAGTTTGGAGTTTTCAGAAAGCCCCTAGAATAAATGCTTGCCTCCTTCCTTTGTGCCCATGGCATGGGGGTGCGG
>JAEWWW010000156.1 GCA_023396215.1 Bacillota bacterium
ATGATACACGGGCCGGGGGCATATGGAAACCCCGGCCCGTGCACCGTTCTCACAAATGATTTAAGGAGGTCATTTGGGTGAGCAAATTAGGGGCTTTCTTAAAACGCCACACTCTTGGTAAATTCTACTGAAACCAGCATCTGCCGCGTTTAAAATGCTCGGAATACATGAAGTATTCCTGTGCTTTTGGCCTTGCAGCTACTTGTTTTCAGCGAATTCCCCGGCGGTTTTCCGTTTTAAGAAACGCCCTGGAGGCTGTTTGAAAAACCGGGAAACCCCTGTGTTTTCAAACCAGCCGTGAAATAAAGCGGGGGAGGGCGGAGGACAAAACTCCCTCCCCCGAAAGGGTTAGCCTCTTTTTTTGCGGGTGCTGATATCAAAGATAACCGCCAGCACCAAAATAGCGCCCCGGATGGCGTACTGATAGGAGATACCCACGCCCATCAGGTTCATGCCGTTGGCGAGGGAGGACATCACCAGCGCGCCGATGATAGAGCCTGTCACCTTGCCGATGCCCCCCTTGGCCGAAACGCCGCCCACATAGGCCGAAGCGATGGCGTCCAGCTCAAAGGCGGTGCCCGCCGTGGTGGTGGCCGACTGCAAACGGGCGGTGTACAGAATGCCCGAAAGGGCGGCCAGCATGCTCATCGACGCAAACACGATATAAGTAACCATTTTGACGTTGACGCCCGAAAGCTCTGCGGCCTCGGGGTTGCCGCCAATGCCATATATATAGCGGCCAAGGGTGGTTTTGTTCATCACAAAGTTGTAAACCAGCACCACTACCGCTACCACGACCACAGTCCAGGAAAGGCCGTTGTACCCCGCCAGCACCCAAACAATGGCGCCGATGACGGCGGACATAAACAGCATCTTGATGATAAACAGCGGCAGGGATATCACCTTGAAGTTATACCGCTGCATGTTTTTACGGGCTTTCATCTGAAAATAAATCATAAACAGCACGCTTACAACGCCCACCAGCAGGGTCAGCACATGCACGCCGGGGGCAAAGCTTTCGGGCAGCGGCAGGTCGGGGATAAAGCCGTTGCCGATGTCGTTAAAGCTTTTGTTGGGGATGATGATGGTACCGGTGCCTTCGGTTACCTGCAGCAGCATTCCTCTGAAAATCAGCATACCGGCCAGCGTGGCCACAAAGGCAGGTACCCCCACCTGCGCCACCAAAAAGCCGTAGCAAAGGCCGATTAAGATGCCGATGCCGATGACGGTAAGGATGGCGGCCCAAACCGGAAAGGCTGACTGGGTCATGAGTATGGCGGCCACCGCCCCCAAAAAGCCGGCTACAAAGCCAACCGAAAGGTCGATATGCCGGATAATCAAAATCAGCGTCATACCCACCGCCAAAACGGCGACATAACCGGTCTGGTTAATCAGGTTGCTGATGTTGCGCGAAGAGATAAACAGCCCTTTGGTCATGACGGTAAAATACAGGATGATGACCAGCAAGGCGATATACATGCCATATTCCCGAATATTTTGGTTCAGCAGCCCCGCCGATTCCTTAAAAAAGCCGGTGATATCTGCGGCGATGCCTTTTTTCTGCCGGATGTCGGGGCGGGTTTCTTTTAATGTGCTCATCGTTTATCACTCCTAAACAGTAGCCATTTGCATAATCGTTTCCTCGGTGGCCTGCTCGGCGGGAACCTCCCCGGTAATGCGCCCTTCCGACATCACATAGATGCGGTCGCTCATGCCCAAAACCTCCAGCAGCTCGGAAGAAATCATGATAATGCTCATGCCTTGCTCGACCAAACGGTTCATGATGGTATAAATCTCGTACTTTGCGCCCACGTCGATGCCCCGGGTGGGTTCGTCGAGTATCAAAGTGTTGGGGGTCACAAACAGCCATTTGCCCACCGAAACCTTTTGCTGGTTGCCGCCGCTGAGGTTGCCCACCAGCTGGTCCACCGAGGGGGCCTTGATGTTGATAGACTCGCGGTACTCGTTGGAGACTTTAACCTCTTCATTTTGGTTGATAACACCCAGCCTGCAAAGGGCCCTGAGGTTGGCCAGGGTGATGTTCTGCTTGATATCCTGAATAAGAATCAGGCCGTTGCGTTTTCTGTCCTCGGTCACATAGGCGATGCCCGCCTTTATGGCCTTGTTGGGGTGGTTCATCTGCTTTTTCTCTCCACCTACCAGAATATCGCCGCTGAGCCTGTAACCCTTGGAATTTCCAAAAACACTAAGAGCAAACTCGGTTCTGCCCGCCCCCATCAGGCCGGCGAGGCCGATGATTTCACCCCTGCGCACATGCAGGTTCACATCGTGTAAAATCTGCCGTCCGCTTTCGGGGTCGATGGCGTTGAGGTTTTTTACTTCCAGACTGATATCGCCGTATTCCTTGTTTTCCCGCTTGGGATAGATGTTCTCGATTTCCCGACCAACCATATGCTTGATAATCTCGTTTTCGGTTACCTGTTGTTCGGTAGCGTCCAGCGAGCAGATAGTTTTGCCATCCCGCAAAACGGTGATGGTGTCGGCAATGGATATGACCTCCTTAAGCTTATGCGAAATCATGATGCAGGTAACCCCCTGGGCCTTCAGCTCTTTCAGAAGCTCCAGCAGGTTGGCGCTGTCGTCCTCGTTGAGGGCGGCGGTGGGTTCGTCCAAAATCAGCAGCCTGGTTTCAAGGCTCAGGGCCTTGGCTATCTCTACCAGCTGCTGCACGCCCACGCCCAGATCCTTCACCTTGGTGGCGGGGTTGATATCCACACGCACCTTTTGCAGCATCTCGGTGGCCTTGATGATGGTTTTGTTCCAGTCCACCGTCATGCCTTTTTTTATCTCGTGGCCAAAATAAATGTTTTCATACAGGGTCAGCTCGGGGATAAGGGCCAGCTCCTGATAGATGATGGCGATGCCTGCGGCCTTGCTTTCGGCGATGCGGGCAAAGCGCTGCTCCTGCCCCTCATAGATGATGCGTCCCTCGTAGCTGCCGTAGGGGTACACCCCCGAGAGCACCTTCATCAGGGTGGATTTTCCCGCGCCGTTTTCGCCCACAAGGCAGTGGATTTCGCCGCGCCGCACCTTAAAATTTACGTTGCTCAGCGCCTTCACCCCGGGGAACTCTTTGGTGATGCCCTGCATTTCAAGTATGTAGTCGTTCATTTGCATATTCTCCCTGCCATATATTACGGCGGCACCCCAAGGCAGGAATTTTTCAGTGCCGAAAGTCGCCGTAATATTTGATTTATATGCCCTTTGGTTCTGTGCTAAAGACGATTAATAGGAACGGGATAGCAACAGCGTACCATTACTATCCCGTCGATTCAGTTCTAAGCTTACTTCAGGCCGGTAAAGTCGCTGGCGGGATAATAGCCGGAGTCAATCAGAGCGGCCTTCACGTTGTCGGAAGAAACAACCACGACCTCGGTCTGCTTGGCCTTAATGTCGGCTGCTCCGTTGTTGTAAGAGCCTGTGGTTTCGGGGGTCTTGCCCTCGAGGATAGACACTGCCATACCAATGGAATCTTTAACCAGTGTGCGAACATCCTTAAAGACGGTCATCGACTGTTTGCCGTCGATAATATACTGCACAGAGGCTTTTTCAGCGTCCTGACCGGTTACCTGATAGCTCTTCACGTCGGGGTCGGCGGCAAAAGCGTCGGCAATGGCGCGGGCGGTACCGTCGTTGGGGGCAAGGATGTAAACATCGCCCTTGTCGGCAGCGCCGGCAGCGGTCAGATGAGCTTCGGCCTTATTCTTGGCTTCGTTGAAGTCCCAGTTGGTGGTAATCTGACCAATGATTTTGCCCATTTCGTCGCGGGTAAGGGTTGCTTTGCTCTGGAGAGCAACAGCTTCGCTGGAGTTCTTGATAACGAAGGTGCCGTCGGCAATCTTGGGTTGCAGGCGGGCCCATGCGCCTTCAAAGAACAGGAACGCATTGTTGTCGGAGGCGGCGCCGGCATACAGGTAAAGGGGCTGGCCCTTGCCGGAAGCTTTGTCAATCAGGTACTGGCCCTGTGCCATGCCAACTGCAACGCTGTCAAAGGTTACATAGTAGTCAACCGAGGCGGTGCCGGTGATCAGACGGTCATAAGCGATGACGGTGATGCCTTCTTTTTTGGCTGCGTCTACAGCAGCGGCAGCGGCGGCGCCATCCTGGGGACAAATGATGAGGACCTTAATGCCCTTGGCGATGAGAGCCTCAACGTTCTCTTTTTCCTTGGCCGAAGAGCCCTGGCTAAAGAGGATCTCTACCGAATAGTTGGTGGTTTTCAGAGCATCGATAAATCTGGTTTCGTCCTGTACCCATCTGGGCTCATCCTTGGTGGGCAGCACGATGCCGACATCCACGCCGCCTGACGGTGCGGGGGCCGGGGCCGGGGCTTCGCTGGAAGGAGCGGGTGTTGGAGCGGGTGCGGGTGCAGGAGTGCCGCCGCAGGCAGCCAAAGAAAGAAGGAGCGCGCTAACAAGCAGTAAGCCTACCAGTTTTTTCATGTAGTATCCACCTTTCATCTTCACATCGTTTTGTACGAGCTCCGGTCAGCCTCGCCTTATGGTCGGCTGTCCGGCTCTCCCGACACCCCAATCATATTATTTTTATTCCTTCAGAACAATGAACGTGCTTGCGCTTTTTCATTACTTTATTGCTGACCTGCATTCTAAAAAATGCCAGATGGAAATTATTGTCACAAAAAAAGAAAGACGCAGCGCCTCTCTTTGCCTGTAACCAGACAGAGAAAGGGGCTGCGTCGCCCTGTAAGGCATCTTTGCCTATCTTTCGAAGCTTTCCCCGAGCCAGCGGGGCAGGCCCTCTGTGTAGACCTTGAAGGCGCTGGGCAGGGGGTGGCCCTTATCCAGCGCGGCAGCGTCGGCCCACACCCAGCCGGGCAGCGGCTCGGCCTCGGCCACCTGCACCAGCCAGCCCTGCATCTGCCACTCGATGTGGGTAAAAATGTGCTTGGCCGGGCCCAGCGGCAGCATGCGCAGGGGGTCAAGCCCCAGCTCCTCCAGCAGCGTTTTCACCTGCGGGGAGGCCAGCGCCCCTTCAAGGTTGAGCGGCTCCCACAGCCCGGCCAGCAGCCCCTTGCCCGCCCGGCGGCGGATGAGGGTGCGCCCCTGCGAGATGACCACCGCAATAGTGCGCTGCTCCATCCGGCGGGGCTTTTTGCCGGTTTTGACCGGCAGCAGCGGGGCGTTGCCCCTGCGGTAGCCCTCGCAAACCCCGGCAAAGGGGCAGAGCAGGCAGCGGGGCTGCCCGTTGGGCAGGCAGACGGTGGCCCCCAGCTCCATCATGGCCTGAGTAAAATCGCCCGCCTGCCGGGGGGGTATCTGGGCCGCCAGCGCCTCGCGGCAGGCGCGCTTCACCTCGGGCAGAGCGATATCCGCCTCGCTGGCGCAGACCCGCGCCACCACCCGCAGCACGTTGCCGTCCACCGCAGGCGTCGGGATACCAAAGGCAATCGAGGCCACCGCCCCCGCCGTGTATTCGCCTACCCCCGGCAGGGTCAGCAGCTGCTCATAATCGGCGGGGAGCTGCCCGCCGTGGCGTTCCATCACCTGCCGGGCGGCCTTTTGCAGGTTGCGCGCCCGGCTGTAGTAGCCCAGCCCTTCCCAGAGCTTGAGCAGCTGCTCCTCGGGGGCGTCCGCCAGCGCCGCCACATGGGGCAGCGCCTCGACAAAGCGGTGAAAATAGGGGATAACCGCCTCCACACGGGTCTGCTGGAGCATAATTTCAGAAACCCACACCCGGTAGGGGGTGGGTTCGCTGCGCCAGGGCAGCACCCGGGCGTTTTGGCGGTACCATGTCAAAAGCGCCTCTACCGGCAGGCGGGGCAGATTAATAGGGGAATGACTCATCAAATGTTACTCCTGTATTTGCAATCTGTGGGGGCCAAGGTCAAACCACCCCGGCACCTCCGGGTGCCACCCCTCCAAGGAGGGGAATGGGAACTCGCCATAGGGACGGGATAGTATCCGTCCGTGGCTTTATCGCAGATAATCTGCCTTTATCAGAAGGCAGAAGCCCACATCACCCTTGGCCGACCACCGTGGCCTTCGGCCAACCTCTCCAAGGAGAGGAAACTATCCGCATCACGAGGCAACCCACCCCGTCAGATTACAAACCCGCCGTTGGGGCTGATAACCTGCCCGGTGATAAAGCCCGCCTGCTCCGAGGCCAGAAAGGCCACCAGCCGCGCCACATCCTCGCTGCTGCCGATGCTGCCCAGCGGGGTCTGCTCCCGCAGCCCGCCAAGGGTTTCGGCGTCCAGCCCGCCGTTCATGTCGGTATCAATCACGCCGGGGGCGACGCAGTTCACCCGGATGCCCGAAGGCCCCAGCTCCTTGGCGAGGGCCTTGGTCATACCGATCACCGCCGCCTTAGCCGCCGAATAATGCACCTCGCAGGAGGCCCCCACCATCCCCCAAATGGAGGATATGTTGATGATGCAGCCCCGCTGCCGGGCAATCATCGGCCCCAGCACCGCCTGTGTGCAGTGAAACACCCCGTCAAGGTTGACCGCCATCATCTGCCGCCAGTCGTCGGGGGTGATGTCGGTAAACAGCTTTTGCTGGGCGATGCCCGCGTTGTTCACCAGCAGGTCGATGCCGCCGAAGCGCTCTGCGGCGGCCTGCACCATCGCCTGCACCTGCTGGGGGCAGGCCACATCGGCCTGCAGGGCAAGGGCGGGGCAGCCCTCGGCCTCCAGCCGTGCGGCAAGCTCCTGCGCGGCCCGCCCGCTGGTGTGGTAGTTGATTGCCAGTTGCCAGCCCTCGCCGGCCAGCGTAAGGGCAACCGCCCGGCCAATGCCGCGGGCGCCGCCGGTAATCAGCGCGGTCTTTTTCATCTGTTCATCCTCCATACAGGCGCCTCAAGCCGCAAAACCGCCGCCGCTTTGCCGTTGGGCAGGCCGCAGCGCCGGTCGTTTCTTTACTGTCTGGGGCTATTTATCCTCGTGCATGTGGTAAAGCTCGTAGTAAAGCCCCTTCTTTTCCATGAGCTGCGCGTGGGAGCCCTGCTCCTCAATGCCGTTTTTGGTCAGCACCAGGATGGTATCCGCCCGGCGGATGGTGGTCAGCCGGTGGGCGATGGTGAAGGTGGTGCGGCCTTGGGCCAGCCGCTCCAGCGACTGCTGCACCAGCCGTTCGCTCTCGTTATCCAGCGCCGAGGTGGCCTCGTCCAGTATCAGAATCGGCGGGTTTTTCAGGAATACGCGGGCGATGCTGATACGCTGCTTCTGCCCGCCCGAGAGTTTCACCCCGCGCTCGCCCACATAAGTATCATAGCCGTCGGGCAGCTCGAGGATGAAATCGTGAGCGCCCGCCATACGGGCCGCCTCCACAATCTCCTCCCGGGTAGCGCCCGGCCGTCCATATTCGATGTTGTCGTAAACCGTGCCGCCAAAAAGGTAAACGTCCTGCTGCACCATGCCGATGTTGGAGCGCAGCGAATGGGTGGTGAACCGCTTGATATCCACCCCGTCGATGAGGATGCGCCCGCCGGTTACGTCATAAAACCGGGGGATAAGGCTGCACAGCGTGCTTTTGCCGCTGCCCGAAGGCCCCACCAGCGCAATATTATCACCGGGTCGCACCAGCAGGCTGATGTTTGAAAGCACCCGGTCGTTATCCTCGGCGTACTGAAAGCTGACCTCCTCAAAGCGCACCTCGCCCTTGACGTCGGCTAAATCAATGGCGTCGGGTGCGTCGGCAATCTCCACCGGCACGTCCATAATCTCAACAAACCGCTCGATGCCGGTCATACCCCGCTGAAACTGCTCGGCAAACTCCACAACCCGGCGCACCGAAGCAAGCAGAGTGGTTACATACAGCAGGTAGGCGGTCAGGTCGGCGGGGGTTATCCTGCCATAAATCAAAAACAGCGAGCCCGCCACCAGCACCACCAGATACATCAGCCCGTCAAAGGCGCGTGTAACGGTGTGAAACCCCGCCAGATAGCGGTAGTTCAGCTTTTTGATGGTGAGAAAATGCTGGTTGCCGCTTTCAAACTTGTCTATCTCGTGATCCTCGTTGGCGAAGGATTTCACCACCCGCACACCCAGCAGGCTATCCTCCACCTGTGCGTTGAGCTCGCCGATTTGGTGCCGTGACTTCCTAAAGGTGGCGCGCATCTGCTTGTTAAAGTACCGGGTGCTGACCAGCATAATCGGCAGCAGGATAAAGATAATCAGCGTCAGCCACAGGTTGATGCCCGAAAGGATGATAAAGGCCGCCGTGATCTTCAGCCCGGCGATGAAAAACTCCTCGGGGCAGTGGTGCGAAAATTCGGTGACCTCAAAGAGGTCGCTGGTGACCCTCGCCATAATCTGCCCGATTTTCGAGTTGTCATAGTAAGAGAAAGAAAGCTGCTGCAGGTGGCTGAAGAGATCCCGCCGCATATCGGTTTCTATCCTCGCGCCCATCACATGCCCGATGTTGTTCATGTTGTAGTTGGCAACCGCGTCGATGACCCGCAGGGTCAGGTAGAGGCCGCCCAGAGAAAGCACCGTCTTTACTGTGAAGCCGGGCAGGTTGTTGGTGGCGGTGTCGATGATATAACGTACAATCAGCGGCAGCGCCAGCTCGCAGCCGGTGGTCATAGACGCGCAAAAGAGGTCGAATATCAAAATAGAACGGTACTTTTTAAAGTAGGGTACAAACCGTTTTATCAGCGTGAAGGTTTTCATAGGAACAGGTTCTCCTTTTCAAGCTGTCAATAGCGGGCGCGGGCGTAAAACGCCCCGCGCCTTTGCCTGGTCGGTTGGATTATCGGGATTAGGGGCTTTCTTAAAACTCCAAACTCTTGGTAAATTCTACTAAAACCAGCGTCTGCTGCGTTCAAAATGCCCGAAATACATCAAGTATTCCTGCGCTTTTGGCCTTGCAGCTACTTGTTTTCAGCAAATTTTCAGGCGGTTTTCCGTTTTAAGAAACGCCCTGAGATATCGGTTGGAATGTATTTTGGCACGCAGCGGAGCGGTTAAGACAAGGCCGGGCCGTCCTCCCGGGCCTCCATCGCCCGCTGCAGGTCATACCCTGCGGCCTCCTGAAAGATGCGCAGCCCAAAGCGCGGGGCCACCGCCAGCAGATGGTCAAAGATATCGGCCTGCACCATTTCATAGGCCGCCCAGCTGGTATCCTTGCAAAAGGCGTAAATCTCCAGCGGCAGCCCGCGGCCCTGTATGGGCAGCTGCCGCACCATCAGCAGCATATCCGGGTTGATGCCGGGGTGGTGGGTCAGGTAGTTCTGGATATACACCCTGAATACCCCAATATTGGTCAGCCGCCGTCCGTTGATGGGCTGGTTCATGTCAAAGCCCTTTGTGTCGTTATACTGCGCAATCTCCCGGCGCTTTTGCGGGAGGTATTCCTTTAAGTACTCCACCCTTTGCAGCTCATCCAGCAGTGCCTCCGAGCAGAAACTGATGCTGCCGGTATGGATGCAGATTGAACGCATAATCCGCCTGCCGCCCGAGTCATACATGGTGCGCCAGTTGGTAAACGAGCCCGAAATCAGCGAATAGGCGGGAATATTGGTGGTGGTGTGGTCAAAGTTTTCGACCCGCACCGTGCTGAGCAGCAGCTCGGTCACGGTACCGCTGGCCGAGTAAGCGGGCACCTCGATGATATCGCCGATGCGTATCATGTCGTTGGCGGTCAGCTGTATTCCGGCGATAAAACCCATGATGGCGTCCTTAAACACAAAGGAAAGCACGGCCGCCAGCGCGCCGATGCCCCCCAGCAGTATCAGCGGGCTCTGGTTCAAAAAGGCCGCCACCATAATGATGCCGCCGATAATCAGGGCGAATATCTTTACCGCCTGCAAAAGCCCCTTGATGGGCTTGCTCTTTGAAACCTCATAAGTGCGGTAAACATCGTCCAGCGCGTTGAGCACCGCGTCGAGGATGAACAGCACCACCACCGTCAGGTAAACGGTGGCTGCCCGCTCAATCCAGCGCTGGTAACCGGGGAAGGAGTCGGCAAAAACGGTGAGCACCACCGGGGTCACAAGGTGTGAAAACCGGCGGAACACCCCACGGCGCAGCAGGATGCTCTCCCAGCTATGTCGGCTGCTCTTGCTCAGGTAGACGGTCAGCCATATCACCAGCCGCTTGGCGGCGGCGCTGCCGACGGCGCAGAGCAGCAGGATGCAAACCACCAGCAGCAGCTGCGAAAGGCTGGCGGCTGTTTTTTCCGCCATGCCAAGCCCGATTAAGTATCCGGCGATTGCTTTCTGGCTCATGTCATCCTCCTTTTTCTGTCGTCTGTAATTTTTGGGGGCTGCCGCGATAAGGCAGCCGCTTCATAATACCGTAACACCCGCAGGCAGTTTTTTAACGCCTTCTGCGGCCACGGCGGCCCGACCTGCGCTGCTGCCCGGCAGCGGTAAACGAGCCGCTGGTGGGGGCCCGGCTGGATGCGGGCTTTAAAGGCGGTTCGGTGACCTGCATGGGGTAGGGGTGCTCCTCCACC
>JAEWWW010000036.1 GCA_023396215.1 Bacillota bacterium
GGACAAAAGAGATGCTTCAGGGAAAAACAGTGCTGCTGGGGGTCACGGGGGGCATTGCCGCCTATAAAGCGGTCCAGCTGGTGAGCGACCTCAAGAAGCTGGGGGCGGATACCCATGTCGTCATGACCAAAAACGCCACCGAGTTTGTTACCCCCCTGACCTTTGAAACGATGAGCGGCAACCGTGTCAGCGTTGACACCTTTGACCGCAACTTTGAATGGCAGGTGGGGCATATTTCGCTGGCCAAGCGGGGGGATGTCTTTGTGGTGGCCCCCACCACCGCCAATGTGATTGCCAAGCTGGCCACCGGCATCGCCGACGACCTGCTCACCACCACCTTTTTGGCGGCGGGCTGCCCCAAGCTGGTGGCCCCGGCCATGAACACCGGCATGCTGCAAAACCCCGTCACCCAGCACAACATCGGGGCGCTGGCCCGGGCGGGGGTGGGCATCATCCCCCCCGAAAGCGGGCTGCTGGCCTGCAACGACGTGGGGGCGGGCAAGCTGGCCGCCCCGGCGGTCATTGCCGAGCATATCATCTCGGCCGTCACCCAAAAGGACCTTGCGGGGCTGCGCGTCCTCATCACCGCCGGCCCCACCCAGGAGGCCCTTGACCCGGTGCGGTTTATCACCAACCACTCCAGCGGCAAGATGGGCTACCAGATGGCCCTTGCCGCCGCGCGCCGCGGGGCGCAGGTGACCCTTGTTTCGGGCCCCACCGCCCTGCCCGACCCGGCGGGGGTGCGCACCCTGCGGGTGGTTTCGGCCGCCGAGATGCTGGCGGCGGTGCAGCAGGAGGCCCCCCGCGCCCATATCGTCATCAAATCGGCGGCGGTGGCCGACTACCGCCCCGCCCAGACGCAGGAGCATAAAATCAAAAAGTCGGGGCAGGAGGCCACACTGACCCTTGCCCGCACCACCGATATTCTGGCCGCGCTGGGGCGGCAGAAGCCGCAGGGTCAGGTGCTGGTGGGCTTTTCGATGGAAACCCAGAACCTGCTGGAAAGCTCCCGGGCCAAGCTGGAGGCCAAAAACGCCGATATGATTGTGGCCAACCGGCTGGATGAGGCGGGAGCCGGCTTCGGGGTGGATACCAACATCGCCACCATCCTCACCCCTCAGGGGGAGGAGCGGCTGCCCCTTATGAGCAAGTACGCGCTGGGCGGCGAGATTTTGACCCGCGCGGCGGCACTGGCCCGGCGGCGCGGCGGGGAGAAGCAGGATTGATTGCCATAGCTAGGGTAGCGGTGCAGGGCGCCGCCTACCATTTTGATAAGCTGTACGACTATATCATCCCACCCCGGCTGGAGGGGGCGCTGGCCCCCGGCTGCCGGGTGACGGTGCCCTTTGGGCGGGGGGGCTCCCCCCGGCTTGGGCTGGCGGTGGAGCTGACCCGGGGCGAGCCGGATGACCGGCTCAAGCAGGTGCTGACGGTGGTGGACGACGCCCCCGTTTTAACCCCCCGGCTGCTGGAGCTGCTGGCCTACCTCAAGGAAACCACCTTCTGCACATGGGCGCAGGCCATGGGCGCGCTGCTGCCCCCCGGCATCGGGGTGAAGGCCAACCACGCCTACGCCCTCAGCGAGGGCTGGCAGCAGGAACAGCAGGAGGAGCTGCCCCACACCCAGCGGCAGATTGTCGGGCTGCTGGCTTCAAAGCGCACCCCCTGCCCCGAGGATACCCTCTGCGAGGCGCTGGGGATACTCCCCGAAAGCAAGGATATTGCGGCGCTTTTGGCGATGGGGGCGGTGCACAGAACCCAACAGGTCAGCCGCCGGGTGCAGGATGAGCGCCAATTGATGGTGCGCCTTGCCGAGGAGGCTCCACAAGCGGCCAAAACCACCCCCAAGCAGCAGGCGGTGCTTGCGCTGCTGGAGCAGGTGGGGGCCGCCTCTGTGAAGGAAATCTGCTACTTTGCGGGGGTCACCCGCGCGGTGGTGGACAGGCTGGCGGCGGCCGGCCTTGTTCTGCTCTACGAGGTGGAAAGCTACCGCAACCCCTACGAGGGGCGCATCCCCCCCAGAGAGCGGGAGGCGGTGGAGCTTTCTCCCCAACAGCAGGCGGCCTGTGAAACCCTCAAAGCCATGAGCGACGACGCCACCGCCGGGCAGACCGCCCTGCTTTACGGGGTCACCGGCAGCGGCAAAACGCAGGTGTTTCTAAAGCTGATTGAGCATGTGGTGGCAGGCGGGCGCAGCGCGTTGGTGCTGGTGCCCGAAATCGCCCTCACCCCCCAGACCATCGAGCTGTTTCACCGGCGGTTTGGCAGGCGGGTGGCGGTGCTGCACAGCGGGCTTTCGATGAGCCAGCGTCTGGATGAATGGAAGCGGGCCCGGCAGGGCCTTGCCGATATTGTGGTGGGCACCCGTTCGGCGGTTTTCGCCCCGCTGGAAAACCTGGGCCTCATCGTCATCGACGAGGAGCAGGAGCACACCTACCACTCCGAGAGCGCCCCCCGCTTTGACGCCCGGGAGGTTGCGCGGCAGCGCAGCCGCACCGAGGGCGCGCTGGTGGTGCTGGCTTCGGCCACCCCTTCGGTGGAAAGCTTTTATCAGGCCAAACAGGGGGCCTATACCCTCGTCACCTTGCCCCAGCGCTACGGCGCGGCCCGCCTGCCCGATATCACCGTGGTGGATATGCGTCAGGCGGGACGTGAGGATGGCTTTTCACAGCCGATGCTGGATGAAATCTATCTGAATTTGCAGGCAGGGGAGCAGACGATTTTGCTGCTCAACCGCCGGGGCCACAGCACGCAGGTGAAATGCATGAGCTGCGGCGCTTCGGCCGAGTGCCCCAACTGCGCCGTTTCGATGACCTACCACACCGCCAACGGGCGGCTGCTCTGCCACTACTGCGGCTACAGCGCCGAGCGGCTGGGGGAGTGCCCCCACTGCGGCAGCGGCTTTATGCGGTACTCCGGCCTTGGCACCCAGCGGGCGCAGGAGCGGCTGGCCGAGCTTTTCCCCGACGCGCGTATCCTGCGGATGGACGCCGACGCAACCATGTCCCGCTTTGCCCACGAACGGGGGCTTGCCGATTTTCGGCAGGGCGGTTATGATATAATGATAGGAACCCAGATGGTGGCCAAGGGGCTGGATTTCCCCAACGTAACGCTGGTGGGGGTGCTGCTGGCCGACCAGTCGCTCTACAGCGGCGACTTTCGCAGCTATGAGCGCACCTTCAGCCTGCTGACACAGGTGGCGGGGCGGTGCGGACGGGCCCAGCTGCCGGGCCGGGCGATTATCCAGACCTACACGCCGGAAAATCCCATTATTGAGCTGGCCGCCACCCAGCGGTACGAGGCTTTTTATCAGGATGAAATCCTCAGCCGCAAGCTGCACCTCTACCCGCCCTTCTGCAAAATCTACTGTGTGGGGCTCACGGGGGAGGAGGAGCCGGCGGTGCACCGCGCGGCAATCGAGTTTTCGCGGCTGCTGGCCCAAACCGCCAGAGAGGAGTTCCCCAGGCTGCCCGCGAGGGTGCTGGGGCCGCTGCCCGCCGCGGTGGCCAAGGTGGCGGGGCGCTACCGCTACCGCCTGCTGGTGAAATGCAGGGGCGACGCCGAAACCCGCAGGCTGTTTGACCGGCTGCTCATTCTGTTTGGCAAAATGCCCGCAAGCCGGGGGGTATCGGTCTTTGTAGACCCCCACTACGACAGCGGCTTTTAAAGGGGATATACAGCTTTACATACCAAAGGCAACACCACACAATTCACGGCTACCGCCTTAAGCACTCTGTCGCTTGCAGATTTTCCGTGAGCCTTCACAAAAATCCTCGCGAATACACCCAGTATTCCCTGCGGTTTTTGTTTTGTCTAACGAAAAATCTGCCGGCGCGCCAGAGTACTTAGAATTGTGCGGTATTGCCCAATTGAAAACCGCAGGCCCGTCGCGTTCCTCAACGGGCGGCCCCGGCGGATAAGGAGGCAACCATATGGCAATCAGAACCATCCTGCTGGAGGATGACGAAACCCTGCGAAAAAAGAGCCGGGCGGTTGAAAGGTTTGACGCGCGGCTGCACCAGCTTTTGGACGATATGGCCGAAACGATGCGCAGCGCCAACGGCGTGGGCCTTGCCGCCCCGCAGGTAGGGGTGCTGCGCCGGGCGGTGATTATCGACGACGGCAACGGCCTGAAAGAGCTTATTAACCCGGCTATTACCTGCCGCGAGGGCAGTCAGGAAGAGGTCGAGGGTTGCCTTTCCTGCCCGGGGCTGGCAGGCGTTGTGCAGCGCCCCGCCCGGGTGATAGCGACCGCCTTTGACCGCCACGGCAACCCCATCACGGTGGAGGGCGAAGAACTGCTGGCCCGGGCCATCTGCCACGAGCTGGACCACCTTGACGGCGTGCTGTTCAAAGACATCGCCATCGAGATGGTGGACGACGAGGAATATCAAATGGACTAGGGGTGCATCACCACCCCGGCCTTCGGCCCGCGTCCTGCCCTGCACAACAACCCGAAAATACGGGCGGCGCCGCCGCCCCTGCCATAAAGAAAGGGGGAACGCCCTGTGAAAATTGTATTTATGGGCACGCCCCAGTTTGCGGTACCCTGCCTTGCGCGCATCATTCAGGACGGCTACGAGGTGGCGGGTGTGTTCAGCCAGCCCGACCGCCCGCAGGGGCGCGGCCATAAGCTGGCCCCGCCCCCGGTGAAGGAGCTTGCCCTCGCCCACCAAATCCCGGTGTTTCAGCCCGAAAAGCTGCGGGACGGCCAAGCCGCCGCCATCCTCAAAGAGCTGGCCCCCGACCTGATTGTGGTGGTAGCCTACGGCAAGATTTTGCCGGTGGAGATTTTGGACCTGCCGCCGCTGGGCTGCATCAATGTGCACGGCTCGCTGCTGCCCCGCTACCGTGGGGCGGCACCCATCCAGTGGAGCGTCATCAACGGCGACAAAACCACCGGCGTCACCACCATGTATATGGCCGAGGGGATGGATACCGGCGATATGATACTGAAGGCCGAAACCGGGATTGGCCCCGAAGAAACCGCGGGCGCCCTCTATGAGCGGCTCAGCCTGCTGGGGGCCGACTGCCTTTCAGAAACCCTCAGGCTGGTGCGGCAGGGCAACGCCCCCCGCCAGCCCCAAAACCACGCGATGGCCACCCACGCCCCCATGCTGGAAAAATGCACCGGGCTGATGGACTTTACCAAAAGCGCGCAGGAGCTTTATAATCTGGTGCGGGGCTGCTCGCCCTGGCCGGGCGCCTTCACCTATATTCGCGGGCGGATGCTCAAGGTGCACCGGGTGCAGGCCCACCCCGGGCTTAGGGGGCGGCCGGGGCAGGTCATCGACTGCCAGCGGTTCATCGTGGCCTGCGGGCAGGGCGCGCTGGAGTTTTTAGAGGTGCAGCCCCAATGCAAAGGCCGCATGAGCGGCCCCCAGTTCCTTTGCGGCTGCCGCCCACAGGCGGGGGAAGACCTGGTCTGCTGCATCGAGCCGGAGGAGCCCAACCCCTATGTATAACCCCCAGTTTTGCTGTTTTTTGAGCCGTGGGATAAAAATTTTAGCGGCAATTAATACGGCCTTCACATTTTTCTTTTAAAATGTAGGTCAGGCTGGGGTAGAATAATATGGGAAAGCATCTCATACCGGCCTGATTGCAATCCAAAGGAGGATACCGTATGCCTTATTATTATACAGACAGCGCTTACCTGCTGTTGGTGCTGCCCGCCTTTATCTTTTCGCTGTGGGCCCAGCACAAGGTAAAATCCACCTATGCCCGGTATGCAAAGGTGCGGGGCAGCCGCGGGCTGACCGGCGCCGAAACCGCAAGGCGCATCCTTGACCTCAACGGCCTGCGGGATGTGCAGATCGAGCATGTGCGGGGCAACCTCACCGACCATTACGACCCCCGTGGCCGTGTGGTGCGGCTTTCCGACAGCGTTTACAACAGCCAGTCGATTGCCGCTGTGGGCATCGCCGCCCACGAGGTGGGCCACGCGGTGCAGCACGCCCGGGCCTATGGGCCGCTAAAGCTGCGCAACGCCATCATCCCGGTCACCAACATCGGCTCCACCCTTTCTATCCCCATGATTTTCATCGGTCTGGCGCTGGATGTTTTCTCGCTGTCGCTGCTGGGGGTCATCCTGTTCGGCACGGTGGCGGTCTTTCAGCTCATCACCCTGCCGGTGGAGTTCAACGCCAGCAGACGGGCGATTGCCACCCTCGAGCAGCAGGATATCCTTTACGGCGACGAGCTCAAAGGCACCAAGAAGGTGCTTTCGGCAGCGGCGCTGACCTATGTTGCCGCGCTGGCGGTGGCGCTGGCCCAGCTTCTGCGGTTTTTGCCCCTTGTGCTGGGCGGCCGCCGCAGAAACTAGCCCTGCCCTGTAGGGCTAGTCGCCCTTATCGCCTCACAATGGTGCCCCTCTGCCACGATACAGGACAGCCCTGCCCCGGCGGCAGGCGGAAAGGATGCCCATTCGGATGACAGCAAGACTACTGGCGGTGAAATGCCTGGTGCGGATAGAGGCCCAGGGGGCCTACTCCGACCTTTTGATGGATAAAGAGCTGGAACGCTCCGGCCTTGACCGGCGCGACCGCGCTTTTGCTTCGCTGCTGGTGCAGGGGGTGCTGGAGCGCCGCATCACGCTGGACGCCTGCATCGCCCCCCTTACCAAGATAAACAAGCTGTCCCCCCCGGTGCTGGCCATTTTGCGCACCGGGGTGTACCAGCTTTTATACCTGCCCGATATCCCCCAGCCTGCGGTGGTCAACGAGGCCACCCAGCTTACCCGTCACACCGGCCAGAGCCGTGCCTCGGGTTTGGTCAACGGGGTGCTGCGGGCCTTTTTGCGTGGCGGCTGCGCCGTGCCGCTGCCGGCTTTTCCACAGGAGGAGCGGCTTTCGGTGGAATACTCGGTGCCGACGCCCCTGGCCCGGCTGTTACTGGAAAGCTATGGCCCGCAGAAAACCGCGGCCTTTCTGGAACGGGCGCTGCGCCCCGCGCCCCTTTATATTAGGGCTAATACGGTTAAAACCGATAGCGAAAGCCTGCTGCGCGCCCTTGAGGCGGCGGGGGTGGGCTGCCAGCCCATCGGGCTTGAGGGCTGCCTGAAGCTGGAGGGCGGCGGCAGCATCCCCAGCCTGCCCGGCTTTGCCGAGGGGCATTTTCATGTGCAGGACCTTTCTTCGCAGCTTTGCGCCCTCGCGGTGGAGGCACGCCCCGGCATGCAGGTGCTGGACGTCTGTGCGGCCCCCGGCGGCAAAAGCTTTACCATTGCCCAGTGGATGCGCAGCAGCGGCAGGCTGGTGGCCTGCGACCTGCACGAAAAGCGGGTGGGGCTCATCCGTCAGGGGGCCGAACGCCTTGGCCTTGGCTGCATCACCGCCCGGCAGGGCGACGCCTCGCAGCACGACCCCGCCTTGGGGCAGTTTGACCGGGTACTCTGCGACGTACCCTGCTCCGGCTTCGGTATTATTGGCCGCAAGCCCGAAATCCGCTACAAATCGCTGGAAGAAATTGCGACATTGCCCCAAATTCAGCATAAAATACTCGCCGCCTCCTCAAAATATACCAAAGAGGGCGGCAGGCTGGTTTATTCTACCTGTACCCTGAACCCCGCCGAAAACGAGGCGGTGGTTGCACAGTTCTTAAACGAGAACCCCCACTTTGCCCCCGCGCCGCTGCCGCCCCAACTGGGGGGCGGCCCCACCTCCACCCTGATGGATAGCGGGTGGGATTGCGACGGCTTTTTTGTGGCGGCAATGACCAGAACCGCCGCCCCCCAGCAGGGGCGGGATTAACCCCCACGATTTTCTCTCCTGCCTGAAACACCCCGGCGCCAACAGAAACGGAGCTTGCCATGACCGCATTGCAGCAAAAGACCGAAATTAAATCGCTGACCCTGCCCCAGCTTCAGGAGTACCTTAAGGGGCTGGGCCAGCCCGCCTACCGGGCGGGGCAGCTTTATAGCTGGCTGCACAGCCGCCTTGCCACCGAGCCCGGGCAGATGACCAATCTGCCGGCTTCGCTTCGCGATGCCCTCGCCCGGCAATGTACCCTGACGGTGGCTAAAATAGAGCGCAAGCAGGTTTCGCAGATAGACGGCACCGTGAAGTACCTCTTCGCCTTCGACGACGGGCAGTGCGTCGAGGCGGTGCTGATGCGCTACAAGCACGGCAACAGCCTGTGCATCTCCACGCAGGTGGGCTGCCGGATGGGCTGCGGCTTCTGCGCCTCCACCCTTGGGGGGCTGGTGCGCAGCCTGACCCCAGCCGAGATGCTGGAGCAGGTCTATGCCGCCACCCGCGACAGTGGCGAAAGGGTGGATTCGCTGGTGCTCATGGGCATCGGCGAGCCGCTGGATAACCTTGAAAACGTGCTGACCTTTCTTGAGATACTCTCTTCGCCGCATGGGCTGAACCTGAGCCTGCGGCATGTTTCGCTTTCCACCTGCGGGCTGGTGGATAAGATAGACGAGCTGGCCGAGCACCGTCTGGGGCTGACCCTCTCGATTTCGCTGCACGCCCCCGACGACGAGATACGCAGCAAAACTATGCCGGTCAACCGCCGCTGGAGCATCGACCAGCTGCTGGCGGCATGCAGGCGTTACTTTGAAAAAACCGGACGGCGCATCTCCTTTGAATATGCGCTGATTGCCGGGGTCAACGACTCCCCCGCGCAGGCGGCCCAGCTGGCGGCCCGGCTGCGGGGCATGAGCTGTCATGTGAACCTGATACCGGTCAACGAGGTGCCGGAGCGGGCCTACCGCCGCAGCCCCGCCGACTCGGTGAGCAGATTTAAAGTCGCCTTGGAGGCGCAGGGCATCAACACAACGGTGCGCCGCAGCCTTGGGGGGGATATCAGCGCCGCCTGCGGGCAGCTGCGGCGCGAGCAATCGGCGAAAGGGGGCGACGGGCAATGATAAGCACGGTGGGAGCAACCGACAGAGGGCGGTACCGGGGCGCCAATCAGGATACCTATGCCTGCAAGGTGCTGGATAAAAAGCTGGCCTACGGCGTGGTGTGCGACGGCATGGGCGGCGAACAGGGGGGCGAGGTGGCGGCGGCCACTGCCTGTGGGCAGATTGTGCGCACCCTCGAGAGCCTGCGCGGCGATATGGACAGCCGCTCGCTGAGCATCCTGCTGGATGCGGCGCTGACCACCGCCAACGCCATGGTGGCCGAACAGGCCGGGCGCGACCCCAACCTTGAGGGGATGGGCACCACAGCGGTGGTGGCGGTGGCGCTGGGCAACCGTCTTTATCACTGCCATGTGGGGGATAGCCGCGCCTATCTGCTGCGGGGCGGCAGCGTCACCCGCCTTACCCGCGACCACACGGTGGTGCAGATGCTCCTCGACCGGGGCGATATCACCGCCGCCGAAGCCGAGGTACACCCAAAACGCCATTATATCACCCGCGTGGTGGGGGTTGCCGACTGGTCGGCCCCCGATTACGGCGAGGCAAGGCTGGAGCAGGGTGATGTGGTGCTGCTATGCTCAGACGGCCTTTACAACATGGTGGGCGAAGACGAGCTTGGCCCGCTGGGGCTGCAGGCAGCCCGGGAGAGCGCGCCCGAAATACTGATAAACAGGGCCAACGAGCTGGGCGGAGTGGACAACATCACGGCGATTTTAATCAGCGGCTTTGGGGAGGCAGAATAACCATGGATAAATTCATCGGTAAAAAGCTGGATGGGCGCTACGAGATACAGGCGCTGGTGGGCATCGGCGGCATGGCCAATGTCTACAAAGCATGGGATACGCTGGAAAACCGCATGGTAGCGGTCAAGATACTGCGTGAAGAATACATCGGCAACGAGGAGTTTATGCGGCGGTTCCGCAACGAATCCAAGGCGATTGCGGTGCTTTCTCACCCCAACATCGTGCGGGTGTACGACGTGTCGCTTTCCGACCGCATGCCCTCGATTGTGATGGAGTTCATCGACGGCGTTACCCTTAAGGACTATATCGAGCAGCAGCGGGTCATCGGCTGGAAAGAGGCGGTGCACTTCACCGTGCAGATTTTGCGCGGGCTGCAGCATGCCCACGACAACGGCATCGTCCACCGGGATATCAAGCCCCAGAACATGATGCTGCTTTCCGACGGCACCATCAAGATTACCGATTTCGGCATCGCCCGTTTCTCACGGGCCCAGTACCGCACCATCACCGACCGGGCCATCGGTTCGGTGCATTATATCAGCCCCGAGCAGGCCAGGGGTGAAAATACCGACCAAAAGACCGATATTTATTCTGTGGGGGTCATGCTGTTCGAGATGCTCACCGGCCGCCTGCCCTTTGAGGCCGACAGCCCGGTTTCGGTAGCCATCAAGCAGATTGAATCCGAACCGCCCCGGCTGCGGGAGCTCAACCCCGCCATCCCCGAAGGGCTGGAGGAAATCATTGTCAGGGCCATGCAGAAAAACACCGAGCGCCGCTATCAGTCGGCCGCCGAGATGCTGCGGGACATCGACAACTTCAAAAACAACCCCACCATCAACTTTGAGTATAAATATCTGGCCGAGCCGCAGCCGCCCAAGCGCAGCCGCCCGGCCCCAGAGGGAGTGAAAAGGGTGCCCCAGCGCGCAAAATCCAACCGGGCGCCGGTGCTGCCGGTGCTCACCGGCATTACCATCGCCTTTGTGCTTGCCACCATTGTGTTTGTGGCCACCATGGTTTATATCAACAACCCCTTTAAGCGAGTGGAGGATGTGGACCTGCCCAACCTTGTGGGTATGAAGTATGACACGGTGAAAAAGACCCCCGCCTACACCGAAAAATTCAACATTCAGGTGGAGGTTACCGAGCCCAACGACCAGTATGAAAAAGGGGTCATCTTTCAGCAGTACCCCAACAGCGTGGGCAAGGTCAAGCTGGGCTCCACCATCAAGGTGAAGGTGAGCAGCGGCTCGCAGATTGTCACCCTGCCCGGCTACGCGGGGCAGGAGGCCACCCTTGTGTTCTCCAAGCTCAAGGAGCTGGGGCTGGAATACACCGAATCCAGCATCTACTCCGACACCATTCAGGAGGGGTATGTGGTGCGCACCGACCCCGATAAAAACACCCAGGTGCCCACCGGCAGCAACATCACCGTCTATGTCAGCCGCGGCAGCAACATCAAGATGGCCGACGTACCCGACGTGACCGGGCTGGATGTGGAGGACGCCAAGCGGCTGATACTCAACAACAACTTTAAGTACAACATCCTCTTGCAGGAGAGCGATGAGTACGACAAGGGCGAGGTCATCCGTCAGGACCCCGGCTTTGGGTCGATGGCCCCCGAGGGCTCGATGATTAACCTGACGGTCAGCGCCGGGGATGTGGACGTCAGAAGGCTGCAGCTGCTCATCGCGCTGCCCACCGGCATGAACGAGCTGGTGACCCTCACCGCCGTGCAGGACGGGGTGCAGGTGCGCGAAGAGCGGGTGATTCCCAGCGAGGCCAGGGTCTGGCGGCCCGCCTTCCAGGGTGAGGGTGAAAGCAAGGTCACCATCCTGCTGGACGACAAGGTCTATCAGCGCTACACGCTGGATTTCGATATGGGCGGTCACTTTAAGACCGAGGATAACTCCGAAAGCTTTGGACAATAACAACTCACGGGGGGCATCCAAATGCCCCCCGGATTATTCCGCGCAGACGATGGATTTTGATATACTGACACAATGGAAAGGGGGAGCGATGTAACGGTATGGCAGCACAGACACAGGGATTGATTATCAAGGCCACCGGCGGCTTCTACTATGTGCAGGCCCGGGAAGGGCTGTATGAGTGCCGGGCCAGAGGACTCTTTCGCAAGGATAATATCACCCCCTATGTGGGCGACGCCGTGGAGGTGGAGGTCACCGGCGCCGGTCAGGGCTATGTTACTGCCATCCTGCCCCGCAGCAACAGTCTGGTGCGTCCGCCGCTGGCCAACATTCACCGGCTGGCGGTGGTGCTTTCCACCGCGCGCCCGGCCCCCAACCTGCTGGTGGCCGACACCATGTGCGTCATTGCCGAGCGGCAGGGGGTGCCCCCGGCCGTCATCGTCACCAAGGCCGATCTGGCCGACCCGGCCCCCATCAGCGGGGTTTACGCCGCGGCGGGCTACGAGGTGCTGGTCACCAGCGCCCAGACGGGGCAGGGCCTCGATGAGGCCGCGGCCTTTCTGCAAGGGGGTATCACCGCCCTTTCGGGCAACTCGGGGTCGGGCAAATCCAGCCTGCTCAACGCCATCGACCCCGCCCTGCAGCTGCCCACCGGCGGGATAAGCGACAAGCTGGGCCGGGGCAGGCACACCACCCGCCATGTGGAGCTGCACCCCCTTGCCGGGGGCGGCTATGTGGCCGACACCCCGGGCTTTTCGGCCCTTGAAATCGAGCAGCTTGCCCCCATGCCGGCCGATGAGCTGCAGCACTGCTTCCCCGAATTTGCACCCCATATAGGCAACTGCCGCTTCACCGGCTGCGCCCATCTTTGCGAACGGGGCTGCGCCGTGCTGGCGGCGGTGGAGCAGGGCGAGATACCCCTCAGCCGCCACAAAAGCTATGTGACCTTATATGAACGACTGAAAAAGCTGAAGGAGTGGGAGCTGTGACCGGGCGGTGCATTATTATCGGCGCGGGGCCGGTGGAGCAGGGTGACCTTGCGGCCGCGGCGCTCACCGGGCAGGATTTTATCATCGCAGCCGACGCGGGCTACCTCACCTGCAAGCGGCTGGGGATCGCCCCCAATCTCATTATGGGGGATTTTGACTCAGCCCCGATGCCGCAGGCCGAGGTTCCGGTGCTGACCCACCCGGCTGAAAAGGACGACACCGACAGCATGCTGGCGGTCAAGCACGGCCTTGGGCTGGGCTACAGCGAATTTGTGCTGCTGGGCGGGCTGGGGGGCAGGCTGGACCACACCCTTGCCAACATTCAGACGCTGCACTACATCGCCCGGGCCGGGGGCCGGGGCACCCTCTACGGGGGCGACACCACCCTGACCACCGTGCGGGAGGGCAGCCTTACCCTGCGGCGCAGCCCCCACATCGTTTCGGTCTTCGCGCTGGACGGCCCCTGCTATGGGGTGACCGAACGGGGGCTCTACTATCTGCTGGAGGAGGCCACCGTCACCGGCAGCTTCCCCATTGGGGTCAGCAACCTCTTCGCCGAAGAAACCGCAACCATCTCGGTGCGGGAGGGTACCCTGCTGGTGGCGCTGATCAGAGATGAGGAGCAGGGCAGAGCTGCTATCGGCGGCAGATAAGCCGCGTTAATCCTTCTGGTTCCCCCGGCAGCAAGGGGAAAAGCAGGTTATTTTCTTGTTTTAAACGATGGCTGATATTGAGTAGAGGAGGGTATGCAATGATGAAAGATGAACGTTTTGAGATTGTTTATAAGCAAAGGGTGGGGTTCGGCTCGGTGGTTAAGGTGCTGCGGGATAAAGAAACCGGGATCTGCTACCTGTACCACATGGATGGCTACAGCGGCGGCCTGACCGCGCTGCTGGATAGAAACGGCAACCCGGTGGTGACCAGCGGCTTCTATGACCCCAAGCAGTAGGGACGGCTTCTTACTTATGAAAAAAAGACCGCGATTGCGGTCTTTTTTATGTGCAGGGGGCTGTGCCGCTCCTCGTCCTTAAATATCCCGGCGTTACCCGCCTACCCCTGGGCGGGCAGGGCCACCGCTCATCGGTGCGGTTCACCGGATAATCAATGCTGGTTTCAAACAGGTCTGCAAGCCTGTTCAGCACGGCGATTGGGATATTCAGGCGGCCCAGCTCATAATCCGAGTAGGTGGTTTGATGGATATTCAGAAGCTTTGCCATCTGGACTTGGGTCATATCCTTATCCTCGCGAAGGTTGCGGATTCTCTCATACATGGCGGTCACCTCGAGTTCATTATGCTATAAGGGAATAGCCCCTATCAACCCCTGCATTATATTTTCTTGAACATAGCATAATAATTGACGCAGGCTTACCGCAGCGCAAGATAGCGGTAGGTCACCCCGCTGCCGTTCAGAAAGGTGCTGGTGGTGCCGTCGGGCGGGTTGGTCATGCTTTGGAACACCCAGAAGCCGTTTGGCACAATGTTGATGCCAAGGCTGCCATCCCCCCCGCCGGCAACCCCCATAAACATGCGGGTGTGGTGAAGCGCGGTCTGATATTCAAAGGGGGAGCGCCCCTCACCGTACACCAGCACAAACCGGGGGGTAAAGCCCAGCTCGATGATGCGCTCCTCCTGCGCGTTGCCCTGATAGCTGCCCACCACCAGCGGCGAGGCCACCCACTGCTGCTGCTCAGGGGTCAGGTGCAGGGTTTGGTTTTCCTGATGCGCCTTGATGGCGTTATCCAGCTTCTGATTGTCGGTGTTAAAATCCTCCATTTTGGGCTTATCGCTGCCCAGCCATTTATTCAAACCCAGAAAAGGGGTTTTATGGGTGCTTGGCATAAACCGGCCTCCTTTTTTTATTCCGTATCCCAACTCAGGGGCATTCTGAAAACTTTAAACTCTTGGCAGATTCTACTGGAAACAGCGTCTGCTGTGTTAAAAAAGCTGGGAATACATGAGGTGGTCCTGCGCTTTTTGCCTTGCATCCGCCTGCTTTGGGCGAATTTCCTCCCGGTTTTCCATTTTCAGAAACGCTTTGGGGGGCAGAGTGGTAAAAATCATCGGCTGCGCAGAGCGGCGGCAGGTCGGTATCCCCCGCAAGCCTGCCTGTCTGCGCGGCGGGCTTAAAGCAGCGCGGTGTCAAAGGACTCCCAATGCTCCAACTGCAAATCAAAGCTTTGCCAGTCGGGGTAGCGCTCCTCAAACTGCTCCCAGGTCATGCCGCCGATGTCAAACTCCGCCTCCAGATGGGCGGGCAGCATACGGGCGGCGCTGCGCATCACGTCATAGATGGTGTCAAAGCCGCCTAAAAAGCCCTCGCCAATGACCTTCAGCCGTTGCTGCGCGGGGTACTCCTCCAGCCGCGCGGCCAGCCCCGCGCCCCGCAGCGAGGTTAAAATCCCGTGGGGGGTAAAGTCGGTGGGGCTGATGGCAAGGCTGCTGAGGATGCGTTCCCGCCGCCGCTCCGGCTCCACCCCCCGGCGCAGCGGAATGCCCAAAAGCCGCTCCCACCCGGCAAGGCCCTCCTCCCCGGCGGTTTGCACAAAGGCGTCCTCCAGCAGGCGGTGGGCGGCCTGCTCAAACAGGGCAAAACCGGCGCGGTAGGCGGCAAGTTCGGCGTCCAGCGCCTCTGCTCCGCCCAGCCGGTAAAGCCCCAGCGGGGCCAGCAGGGTGGTCATCAAATCGCTGTGGACCATCACACCACCGCCATTCGCGCAAAGGTCGGGCTGCCCAGCCTTAAAATCTGGTCGCCCAGCAGGTGCAGGTCAGCGGTGGGCGCGGTGATGGCGTAGTTGTAAACCCCCGGGGTTTCCATCAGGCGGCGGCCCAGCACCGCCAGCAGCAGCGGCTGGCCCACAGCAAGGCTGTCAAACAGCTCGGCCACCGTCTGGCGGCAAAGGTTGCAGACCGCCTCGAAGTCCGCCCCTTCCTCGGGGGCGATGGTCAGCTCCAAATCCAGCGGCAGCTCGGCGGCGGGCAGCAGCAACACATCCACCCCCACCTCGCGGACACAGTCGAAATGCTGCTGCATCCGCTCCAGCAGCGGCGCGGCAGGCGGGTGCCCCGCCCCCGAAACCACCACGTCCACCGTGCCG
Source organism: Bacillota bacterium (assembly GCA_023396215.1). GTDB lineage: Bacteria > Bacillota > Clostridia > Oscillospirales > Ruminococcaceae > Heteroruminococcus. The sequence continues at coordinate 15,620 of JAEWWW010000036.1, forward strand.
GTACCCCGGCGCAGCGGCAGTACCGCCGCCGAGGCGATGCCCTCAAAGGCCAGCGCCTGCCCCAGATAGTAGGCCCGGTTGACCCCGTTGGAGATGTTGCGGTAGCTTTGCAGCAGCCGCTGGCGCAGCAGGCTGTCGCTCTCCGCGTCCTGCCCGCCCTCAAAGGGGGCGGGGTTGGTCACGGCGGTCATGCCTTGGGCGGGGGTCACCATCACGGTCACCACCTCCGCCGCAAGGTTGCCCCCGCTGCCGGGCTCCACCACCTGCGCGGGGCAGTCGACCCACAGCGCGTCGGCAGGCAGGGTCACATCATGGGTGGTCTGCACCCGCAGCGTTTCATCCCCCGCGGGCTGGCAGATGAGCCCGGCGGGCAGCAGCAGCGGCTGCCCCGCGCTCTGCCCGCGGGAGAACCGTAGCACCCCCTGCGCCGCAACAGCGGGCTTGCGGGCCAGCCCCCGCATCTGGGCGTGGCGGTCAAGATGCTCTCCGGTGGCGGTCAGCGGGTTGGTCTGCTTGGCCGTTTCGGCCAGTTGGCCGGTCAGCAGCTCCAGTTGGGCGGCCAGCACCTTCAGCCGGATGCCGATATCCGAAGCATCGTCGGGGTGATGGCCGGTAAGGCTGCGGTAGCTTTCCTGCATGGAAGCCAAAATATCCTGATAGCCTGACATCTCAGGCGGTCACCTCCATTTCATATAGCTGGCGGTCGATGCGCAGGGTCACGGTGGCGGTAATGGCGTCGGCGGCGCTGTCGTAACGGCAGCCCACCTCCTGTACCGTGACGGCGGGCAGGGGGGCAAGGGCCTGCCGCACATAGTCGGCGGCCAGCGGGGCGAGGGCTTCGGCCGTGCCCCGGGGCAGCCGGTGCAGGTCGCTGCCCAGCTGGGGGTCAAGGGCAAAGCTGCCCCGCCGCACCGCCAGCCGGATATACGCCCGCTGGGCCAGCTCCTCTGCGTCCAAAACGGCGTAGGGCAGCCCCCGGCTATTCAGCACAAAGCCGCCGTTGTTCAGCTTGGTATCCATCGGGTCGTCTCCTTTCAGCCTTGGGGGCTTTGCAGCCGCCCGTCGGCGGTGATGATAAGGCCGTTGAGCGAGATGCTGCCGTCCTGCCGGATGTGTATCTGCCCGCCGCCGGGGCGGCCCAAGCGCAGCTCGCCGGGCAGCAGGCCGGTGGTGTCGCAGGCAACACCGGCGCAGAGGTCGCCGCCCTCGCTGCGCAGCATCAGCAGGCGCTCCCCCTCCAAGGGGATATAGCCGCTGCCCCCCGGCCCAAAAACCGGGATGCCCCGCAGCTCAGCCTCGCCCACGGCGCCAAAGCGGCTGCCCTCGGCGTAAGAAACAGGGGCCACGGCAGCGCCTGCGCCCCCGGATGGTTCAAAAAGCGATGCAAGCCAGATAAGGCTCACTCCTTTCCTTTGCAGATGTCTGTGCGGGGCGATATCCACACCGCCCTACAGACTGGCACAGATGATTGGTGATATTAAGTGGTTCCAGCATCTCACAGGCGCCGAGAAATCGTCGGAGGCGAGGCGGCAAGCGCAGCAAATAAGGGAGTATATTTGATATATGTGACCGACATTTGCAAGTGCAGCCAACAAAGCAAGCAAAATTATTTTGATTTTGCGTTCCGACGATTTACCGGCAGCCTGTTACAGGTAAGCCGGGTCGGCCAGTATCAGCTTGGTCACCAGCCCGGCGGCGGTAAGCTGCTGCCGCGCCTCGGCCACAAACAGCCCGCCGCGCCCAAGGGCAGGGTGGTGGATATCCACCGTATCCATCGGCAATATATGATGCACCCCCGGCAGCGTGACCCGGTAGCTCAGATAGGCAAGGTTGCTCTGGCGCAGCTGCCGGTCGGCGTCCTGGGTGGGGTTGTACTCATACTCAGAGGACGGTATCAGATACCGCTTGCGGCGGATGCCCAGCTTCTGCATCAGCGGGTTGACCACCATCGAGCTGTACACCCCCCGGTCGTTGCGGATGATGACCCGCGAAACCACCGCGCACCTGCGCCACAGCCGCTCGAGGCTGCAATAGGGCAGGGCGGCGGGGTCGCCGCTGTGGTTGGATATGGTAAACCGGCGGTAGACCTGATAGGGGCGCACCACCACCTTGTCCTCCCGTACAAAGGGGGTCAGCCCGGCGGCCCGCCTGCAAAACAGCACGAAGGCCTCCCATTCGCTCAGCCCCTTGGTGACGGTGAAGAGGGCCATCCGCCAGTTTTGGGCGGCGTCCAATTGTGAGAAGCCGTAAGGGCGGATATGATTGTTAAACAGGTCGCCCAGCCGGGCGAAGTAATAGTACTGGGGCAGCGCCTCGTTATCCACCGTCAGCGCCCCGATGCTGCGGGCCTGAAGGGTGAGGGTGGCGGTATCGCCCTCCTGCTCCTGCTGCTCGTCCACCAAGCCGTCGAAGAGCAGCGCCTTGCCGTGCCATAGCTGCAGGCCGGTCAGCGCCGGGCAGCCGAGGGGCTGTAAAAAGGCGGCTTCCAAGCTGTCGGCGGGGGTATCGTAGCTTTTGACCAGCTCAAGGCGCAAGGGCGGCCCAAGGGCAACGCTGCCGCCGTCAGCTGTAAGGCCGGTGAAGCGCAGCTTCTGCATAGTCGGCCTGCCCCCCTTTCAGGGTAGTCTGCTCCACAAACTCAAAGCTGTAGGAAAGCAGGCTGCCGTCCCCCTCGCCCAGATAAACCAGCTTGGTCAGGTAGGCCTTGAAGGGGGTGAGCGCCGGGATGAAAAGATAGCCCGCATTCCCCTGCGCCGCAAGCTGCTCCAGCGCGGCGAACTGAGCGGCCGCGGCGGGGCCGAAGAACGCGCCCTGCCCGCTCACCACCCGGCAGCGGGGCCCAAGATGCTGCACCACCGACCCCAGCTGGGGGCAATGCAGGGTGGCGGTGGCGCTGCGGTAGCTCACCTGTATCCGCTTGGGGTTGTGGGGAAAGATAAAATCCTTATAACGCATGGCGGTCATAGCAGCTCCTCCTTACGCTGGATAGAGGGATACCGCCGCAGGCTGCGGCGCAGCGCTTGCTCCAGCAGCAGGGCGGCGGCCGCCCCGTCGGCTGCGGGTACGGTCGGGGGCGCGGCCTCCGGCTCAAAGGTGATTTCAGGCTGTTCGGATGCCGTTATGTTTTCTGCGGGAGCGGCCACCGGTTCCGGTATTTTCAGCACATCCTCCACAGGTTTAAGCGCCTGCGGGGGTGCGGCCATGGCAAGGTCATAACTTCTGCCTTCGTAGGTGGACCCCGCCGGTTCAGGGGGCTGCCCCTGCAGCCTGCGGTGCACCTCAACCCCCTGCCGCAGCGCGGTACTCAGGTCAAGCATCCCGCCACCTCCCCGTCATCCGCCCGCCGGCCGTATTCCAGCAGCCCATCGGCCCAGTCGGCATAGAGCCGGGCCAGCGCGGCAAGCTCCCCCGCGTCATAAAGCAGGATGGGCGAAAAGGCGGTTTCAAAGAGCAGGCCGGTGTCGGCCGCCAAAAAGAGCAGGGCGGCGTTGTGGGCAAGGGCCTGCGCCTCTTCACCCTGCAAGCCCAGCGCCTCCAGCCGCTCCCGGTTGCCGGAGGCAAGCTGCTCCAGCCGCAGTTGGTCGGCGGCGCTCAGCCCCCGAAAAGCCACCTGCCCGCCGCCAAAGGGGGCCGCGCCCCGGTCAAGGGCGCTCACACCGCCACCTCGATGCGCCCCCGCGCCACAATCGAGACGGTTTCAAACATCACGTCCCCTAGGGTGGTGGCCTCAAAGATGCCCGACCACTGGCAGTCGGAGAAAATCACCTTGCGCCGGGGGCCGACGATGACCAGGTTAAAGCCGCTCAGGCTGTGAAAATTCACCGAGTCGGCAAGGGCGTCGTCCACCCGTACCCGGGTCAGCTCGATGAAATGCCGCACCCGGCCATCGATGGTGCCCACCGGCTCCTTGCTGCCAAAGGCCTCCACATAGCGGCTCTCCTTGGTGGTCTTTACCTTATAGCTCTGGGCCACCGCCAGCTTTCTGCCGTTGACCTCTATATAAATATCCTTGCTGGTGGGGAAGGTCAGTACAGCCATGGTTCCTCCTTTTCCGCTTCTGCTCAAAGGGCCGCCCACCGGGCTGAAAATCCTTGGATTGTTGGGGGATTTCGCCCCGCAAGCCCCTCTTTGAGCGAAATATCCATCTGTATTTGCAGAGTTTTAGGCAAACGCCTTAAACCAGCACGTGGGTTTTAATGTGTATCTGGTTTACCGCATAGGCCACCCCAAAGGAAAGCTCGACCACGCAGATGCTGGGGTCGTCGGGGTGGGCGGCAACCGCCGGGCCGTCAAACCCGGTGATGATGCCCTGCGCCTGCTTCTCGCTGAGCAATACAATTACCTGAGAGGCCACGGCGTTGTAGCTTTGCAGGGTGCTTTTGGCTCCCCGCAAAAGCAGCAGCAGGGTACCGCGCACAGCGGTCATCACATGGTCGATAATCAGGGTGGTGTTCACCGGCGCAAAGCTGCGGTCGGCGGCCCCGCCGGTGGTGGTGCGGGTGGTCAGCGCCCTTACGCACTGCACTGCGCCCCCCACCTGCTCCAGCGGGGTAATGCCCGCCGCCAGCAGCGTTTCCACCTGCTGGTCGGTGAGGGTGGTCTCCAGCAGGTCAAGACCGGGCAGCGTATAGCCGCTGAGCGAGGCCGCGGGGTCTTCCAGCGTCAGCACCGCCGCCGCCAATGCCGCCGCTGCAAGCAACGGGCCGTGGCCGCCGCTCTGACCTGCGGGCAGGCCGCCGGGGCAGACCAATACCATCCGCTCGCTATCCAGCGCCTGAGCGGCGGCAGGGGCGGTTTCGGGGTCGGCAAAGCCGCAGAAGGCGATGCGCTCCCGCTGGTTCTGGCTGGCCACCAGCACCGAAGCCTTGACCTCTGCCAGCGCTTCCTCATCGTCGGTGGCGCAAACCACCGCATAAAGGTTCTGCTGCCCCTTCAGCAGGGCCATGGCCGCCTGATAGTCGCTGGCCGCAGGCTCGGGCGGCAGAGCCGCCAGCCAGACCCGTGAAACCCCGCCCACAAAAAGCAGCCGCAGGGCGGTCAGCGCTGCGCCGACGGTATCATCCGCCAGCAGCGCAGCCCCCTGCGCGTAGCTTTCCGCCCAGCGGGGGGCGCTCAGAGCGCCGCTGTCACAGGGGGCCAGCAGGGCGGCATACTGCCTGCTGCGCCCCGCGCCATATAAAGAAGAAACGGTATACTGCGAAAAAACCCCCGGTCTGAGGGTGTTTGCAAAGGCCATCAGTTCACGCTCCTTACAACAAATTCGCTGATTTCCTGCCGCTGCCCGCCGGTGGCAAAGAGGGCAGGCAGCCCCGCCTTGGCGGTGAGCACAAAGCCCCCCAGCGCCCGGTCATAGCACAGGGCGTCGCACCAAAGGCCGCTGACCGGCAGGGGGCAGGGTTCCAGCAGCAGCGCCTGGCAGAGGGTGGTGAACAGCCGGTGGCAATCCCCCGCGCTGTCGGGCGAGCAGATGGTGAAGCGCAGGGTGATATCCAGCCCGCGGCCAAACTGCTCCTGCCCGCCGGCCGCCCCCAAAAAGGGGGAGGCCCCCGCCGCAACCGCCTGCACCTGATGGATGCCCACCCCCACCAGCGCCGCCGGGGAGCAGGCTCCCCGCGCCTGTGATGGGTACTCATCCACCACCGCGGCGTCGGGTGCAAACTTTGGAGCCAGATAATCCACCAGCGCAAGCTTTAGCTCCTGCAGGCTGTTCATCCCTCCACCTCCTCTGTACCGGGGCAGCGGGTGAGGGTCGCGGTGCGCAGCACCATCGCCCCCGCCCAGTAATAATCGCGCAGGCCGCCCACCACAAAGCACAGGCCGCCGCAGAGCAGCAGGTCGCCCTCCCGCAGCAGCATCCCCGCCCCGGTGGCCGGGCCGCGGTAGAGGTATTCCAGCCGGTCGGCGCGCCCCAGAGGGGTGGGGGGGGGGGCCCCCCCCCCCCCCCCCCCCCGCGGGG
>JAEWWW010000157.1 GCA_023396215.1 Bacillota bacterium
TGACCGCCAACCTGCTGGAATCCACCGGCACCAACACGGCGGTCTTTATGGCGGGCGAGTTGCCCCCCAAAAAGCGCAACGCCTCGCGGCCCAAGCTTTCGCCCACCTTTGCCTATCTGCTGGCCGCCATGGGGGTAACGCTGGTGCTCATCGGCTCGGCGCTGTTTTACCTGATGAACAATGTCTTCCCCGACCTGCTGTCGCCCTCTACCTCGCAGACGTCCTCCTCCGAAAGCGAAAGCTCTTCCCAACCGCCGGTGCTGCGCGCCCCTTCGTTTATCGGGCTGTATATTGAAACGGTAAAGAAAAATACCGCCGCCGAAACAAACTTTAATGTTTCTATTTTGGAATCCTACCACGACGAGTTCCCCTCCGGGGTGGTTTTTGACCAATCGCCGGCAGCCGACGCCCAGATTGAGGAGGGTACCACCATCACCCTCTATGTCAGCAAAGGCCCCGAGGCGGTGCCGATGCCCAATCTGGTGGGCAGCAGCCTCGAGTTTGCCATGGATACCCTGACCCGCATGGGCATCAAGTTCGACATCATCGAGCTGGCCGAGGAGGACGCAGACCCCAACATCATTCTGCGCACCGACAAGGCCCCCGGCACGGAAATCAGGAAAAACAAGGACACCGTAACCCTCTTTATCAAAGAGGGAGTCAATATCGACTGATACCGCCCTCCCGCCAAAACACCGGCCTGCCTTTTCCCTCTCGCTTTGGGTGGAGTCGGTTTTTGGGGAGCGCAGCGTCACGACAAAAGGAGGCCCACCAATGAAGCTGGCTTTTTCAACATTAGGGTGCCCCGGCTGGTCCTGGGACGAGATTTTTGCCACCGCCAAGGATTTAGGCCTGAAGGGCATTGAGGTGCGGGGCGTTGGCAATGAGATGTACGCCCCGGCCATCAAGCAGTTTACATCGAGCCACGCGGCAGCCACCATGGAACGGGTGCGCGGCGCAGGGCTGGAGGTTCCTATCCTCACCTCGGGAGCCAGCCTCGGCCTCCCCGGCGACACCGAGGCCCCCATGCGGGAGGCCCTCGATTACATCGCTCTGGCGGCAAAGCTGGGAGTGGCCTTTGTACGCGTGATGATTGCCCCTACCCCCCACCCAAGCGAAGCCGACCTTGCACAGGCCAAACAGCTTTACGGGCAGCTCTGCGCAACCGCAAAGGAGCAGGGCGTTACCGTGCTCATTGAAACCAACGGCCCGCTGGCAGACTCCCGCGAGATGCGCCGGTTTGTCGAGGACGCCGACCCGGCAGCCGCAGGGGTGCTTTGGGATATTCACCACCCTTACCGCTATTTTGGCGAAACGCCCCGGCAGACCTATGAAAACCTGGGCAGTTGGATAAAGTATATTCATGTCAAGGATTCGGTGATGCAGGAGGGGCAGGTCAATTACCGCATGATGGGCTACGGCGACGTGCCGGTATTGGATACCCTGCGGGTGCTGCATCAAAACGGCTATCAGGGCTATGTGTCGCTGGAGTGGGTCAAGCGCTGGTGCCCCGACCTGCAGGAGCCGGGCATTGTGTTTTCGCATTATGTAAACTACATGAGCCTGCTGGAAAGGCAGCTTTAGCCCCTGCACAGGGATAGGCCGTACCGCCGATATATTTTGATAAACCAGGAACAGCCCTCTGCGCGGGGGCTGTTTTTTTGACCGCTTGCGGCCTGCTGTGCTACAATCGGTATATAGAAAAGCGGTGGGGTGGATGCCGCTCCCGGGGCTGATGCGGCGCTGCCCTAAGTTAGGCAAAGCCTTGGCTTGCGGAACAGGAGGCGCTTATGAGAAAGAAGGGTCTGGTTGCTGCGGCGGGGCTTCTGTTGGCTCTGGCTGCCATCCTCTATACCGCCCGGGAGCCGAAGAACCCCTTCCCACTGAGTGCAGTGACCATTGAAGCCGCCTTCGCAGCGCAGGAGCTGGATTGGGAGCTCCGGGAGACCCAGTCGTTTATGCAGGGCCACGAAACCCACATGGTTTACAACCAAAATGATAAGGCCACCGCCACCCTCACCAGCTATGAAGCAGTGGGCAACCGGGGGCTGGTTTTGCAGTTGCTCTACCCCGGCGCGGCTTCCTCCATCAGCGAGGCGGTGGGTCAAGAGCAGTGGCCGCAGATGTTTGCCCTTGCCTTTGGCCTCTATGGCGGCCCGGCCAACACCGGCCGGCTTTACCGGCAGCTTGCGTCCTATCTGGAGACCGAAGCCTATGAGCCCAGGGAGCGGCAGATACGCTGGCTCCGAAAGGCCGGGAATATGCATCTGGTGGTTACCGTGATGCCCTCAAAAAAGTATTACGGGCAGTTTGACCTGCAGCAGATTGAACTGATGAACAGCCGCTACTATGAGGAGTATCTGGCCATGTGGCAGAGCAGCCGCGAAATACATCTGGAACTGGAACGGCAGCGGGCCACAGGCGACGCGAGGTGGCGGTACAGTTGGGAAAGCTGACCCGTTACCCAGACGCTGACACCCATTACAACAGCGAAGGCCCGCCCCACTTTTGCGGGGCAGGCCTTTTTTGCTTCACATCTTCTTTTTTTGCGCCAAGTTATGTAACCTCGGCGTGACCGTGTTTTTCAGCGCCTAAACCGAAGCTGATGGAGAGTGCCCGATCCACATTGCTCATGGAGTTTTCGTCAAGCCTGCCCATCTTTTCTTTCAGGCGTCTTTTGTCTATTGTTCGAATCTGCTCAAGCAAAACAACTGAATCTTTAGCCAACCCGCAATTGTGTGAACTAAGCTCAATATGGGTTGGCAACCGAGATTTTTCTTTTTGGCTGGTGATTGCCGCTGCAATCACAGTGGGGCTGAACTTGTTGCCCAGGTCGTTCTGCACAATGAGAACCGGCCTTACGCCTCCCTGTTCTGAACCCACCACCGGGCTCAGGTCGGCATAATAAATGTCGCCTCTTTTGACAGTCACGTTTATCACGCTCCGTCTGTGATTTTTTTATTTCAGCCTTATTTTTGCCAGAAAATTATACTTTAATCACAGGAATTTCATTTTCATGGCGTTTGGTTGTGGCCTGCCATATTACATAATATTAAATTCCTTGCCCTTTTGACAGAACAAGACCGCCTTGCTGCGAAGGCGGTCTTGTTTTTCAGCTTAAGAATTTAAAGTTTTTAAACTCTATTTCCAGTTGTTCATCCGGTATTGAAAGATTCAATAAATTTCCTTTTTCGGGGTCTATTTTAAAGATAAACTCCCCTGTTCCCGCCTTGCCCGAGGCGGTCAGCACCCGGTTGTCGTACTCAAGGTCAACCCCCTCCTGCTTAAGGGTGGTATCCAGCGCGCTGATCAGCAGCTTGATGGCGGCGCTGCCCGGCACGCTGGCGGGGTCGACGCTCATGCTCAGCCCCATGTAGGAGATATTCACCTTATCCTCGGTGAACACCAGCTCGGTATCCTTCAGCGACTCCGGCGCTAACATGCGCACCGTGCAGCTCCCCGGCGACTGGCGGGTGAATATCGCTTCGGCCTGCAGGTCGCCCAGCTTGATTTCCAGATTGCTCTCAAAGGCGGCGTCCAGCTTTTCGGCCGTCTTTTTGGCCGCTTGCGTGTTTTTTTTGCCGGCTCCGGCGCAGCCCGCCAGCAGCAGGCAGAGCGCCAATATCCCCGAAAGAATTCTCAACTTCAAAACTGCAACACCCTCCGCTTCTTGGCGCCTGTATCCCCAGACGCCCCGGCCCAGGGGGTGGATACAGGCTCACAGGCCCAGCTCGAGAAACACATCCCCCATGCAGACGACGAGATCGGTCGGCTGCATGGCGGTGGCGGAAAAGCGCCCGGCGGCAATGCTGCCCGCCCTGCCGTGCAGCCACGCCCCGCAGGCGGCGGCATCTGCCGGGGCCAGCCCCTGCGCCGCCAAACCGCCTATGACCCCTAAGAGCACGTCGCCGCTGCCCGCCTTAGCCATGCCGGGGCTGCCGGAGCAACTCAGGCGCAGCCGCCCATCGGGCGAAAACACCAGCGTGGTGGCCCCCTTGAGCAGCAGGGTCACGCCATATTCACCCGCAAAACGGCTGCCGATGGCAGCGCTTTCGGCCAACACCTCGGCCACCGGCCTGCCCAACAGGCGCGCCAGCTCGGCGGGGTGCGGGGTCAAAACCACCGGACAACCGGCCCTTTTTAGTATATCTATGTCACCCGCCAGCGCATTTATACCGTCGGCGTCCAAAATCAGCGTCGAGGTGCTGCCAGTGAGCAGCCCCTTGATAATCTGCCTGATATCGCTGCCCTGCCCCAACCCGCACCCGGCCACCACGGCGGTGGCGCGCCCAGCTTCTGCCAGAATACCGGGCAGCGAAGCGGCCGACAGCCCCCTGTCCTGCTCTGCTTCGCAGGGCAGCAGCACCGCTTCGGGGGCGCCTTGGCTCACCATATGGCACACCTGCCGGGTGGAGGCAAGGATGACATACCCCACCCCGCTGCGCAGCGCCCCCTTGGTGGAAAGGGCGGCGGCTCCGGGGTAGCGCCCGCTCCCGGCAAGGTTGAGCAGCCTGCCGTAGCTGCCCTTGTGGCTGTTGGTGCGCCGGGGCTTGAGCAGCGGTAGCACCGTGTCCTTCTCCATCAGCAGATGGGTGGCGGCGATGCCCTGCCGCGCTACGGCGGGCACCCCGATATCGACCACAACAAGACTGCCGCAAAGCTCCCGCCCCGGATAGATGAAATGCCCCGGCTTGGCGCTGTCAAAGGCGACGGTGCAGTTGGCCTCGATGGCGGCAGGGGCGGCTGTGCCGCTGCCCGCGGCCACCCCGGTGGGGATGTCCAGCGCAAAGACGGTGGCCGCCGATTGGTTGACGGTAGCGCAAAGGGCGGCCAGCGGCCCGGCCAATTGGCCGGAAAAACCGGTGCCCAGTATGCCGTCCACAATCAGCTCCGCTTCGCCGCACAGGGCCGCAAGGTCGGCCTCGCCGATATCCAGCAGGGCGAGCCCCTCACCGGCAGCGGCCTGATGCATCTTGCGGGCCAGCGAGGTTTGGGGCTTTTCTGCCACCAGCACCTTGACCCGCGCACCGCTCCGGGCCAGCAGGCGGGCCACCACATAGCCGTCGCCGCCGTTGTTGCCCTTGCCGCAAAGCACCAGCACAGCGCGCCCCCAGACATCCTGCTGCTCCTGAATGATGGCCGCGGCAGCTTCACCGGCGGCTATCATCAGCGCCTCGTAGCTGACGCCCAGACGGTCGGCATTTTCTTCGGTTTGCTTCATCTGCTGCGGGGTTAAGATGCGCATAGAAAGGGCTCCTTTCCTTCCCGCGTGGCGGGGATGGCCATAAAGGTGAGCGTATCATTGCGTTGTTTTGTAAGCCTTATTCCTTGTAGGCCACCACCATGGCCACCGCCTGCTCTCTGCTGTGAGAAAGGCTCAGGCTAAAACGCAGGCCCCGCTGCTCCACAAGCTGCCGGGCCCTGCCGTGAAAGGCGAAATAGGGCGCGCCCTGCGCATCCCGCAGCACCGAAACCTCGCGCAGGGCAAAGCCCCGTATGCCGGTGCCCAGCGCCTTTGAAAATGCCTCTTTGGCCGCAAAGTGGGCGGCCACCGTGGCGAGCTGCATCCCCTTTTGGGCAAACACCCGGCATTCCTCCTCTGAGAACCAGCGGGTTAGAAAACCGGGCCGGGCCATGGCGCGGCCGATGCGCTCAATCTCTATGATGTCAACCCCTGTGTAAATCTCCATCGTCGGTTCCCTTTCCTGGTAGATTATTTCATATACTTTTAATCTTTTTATCTAGTATATCATCATCCCCTTGCCGGCAACAGAGGGAAAACACCAAAATCGCTCTTTGGATATGATATGCGTGTGTGTGCCGAAGCGGGGTGCGCTTACAGTCAAAGGCCCAAAACCTGCTGCTCCCCCCCTGCCCCCCTCTCGTGCCCAAAGGTTGATGGAACAAATAGTTCACTGGGCGCGAAAGGGGGAACAAGTGCGGGGGG
>JAEWWW010000029.1 GCA_023396215.1 Bacillota bacterium
GAGGCGTTTTTTGCCGGGCATTTTCCCGGTCATCCGGTAATGCCGGGGGTGCTGATTTTGGAGGCGCTGGCGCAGCTGGGGGCGGTTGCGGTGCTCTCGCAGGAGGAAAACCGGGGCAAAATCGCCTTCTTTGGCGGCATTAAGCAGGCGCGCTTTAAGCAGCAGGTGGTGCCCGGCGATGTGCTGGAGCTGGAGTGCGAGCTGGTGCGGCAGCGGGGGCCGGTGGGCATCGGGCAGGCCATCGCCATGGTGAACGGCAAGGTGGCCGCCACCGCCGAGCTGACCTTCGCGGTAGGCAAATAAAGTTGCGCCATGGGGATGGGGTTGTTATAATAGAAAAAGCAAACGCCCGCAGGCGGATGATGGGAGTGAAAACGGTGCTGGAAGAGGTCTTTGCCGAGGTGTACACCAAATTTAAGATGAACTTTTACAAAAAGGCGTTTGGCCGTTTTGGTGGCCGCGAAGCCAGTCTTACCACGGTGGAAACCTTCTGCATCGAGATGATTCACGCCATGCAAAACCCCACTGTCAACGAGTTTGCCTCCTTTGCCCAAATCTCGCCGCCCAACGCTGCCTACAAGGTAAACAGCTTAATCCAAAAGGGGTACCTGAAAAAGGTGCGCTCTAAAACCGATAAGCGGGAGTATCACCTGCAGGTGACTCCCCAGTTTTTTGAATATTATAACCTGAGCTCTCATTACATGGAGACGGTCATTACCCGGATGAAGGAGCGCTTTACCCCCCAGCAGCTTGCCTCGCTGGAGGAGATGCTCACCATCATATCCAACGAGCTGATGCCCGAAGCGCAGCTCACCGAGAGCGCGGCGAAGGAGCATGCCGAGTAAAGGCGGCGGGGCAATCCTGATACATCGACGCAAAAAGCCCGCATGGGGGTATTCTCCATGCGGGTTTTGTTTCGTCTTGCGGCGGTGCGCCTGCGCTATCTCGCCACAATAAGGAACCGGCCCATCCCGACGGCGCTGAACCGCGGAAATCCCCGCTATTTTTACAACTGGCAAAATGGCTGCGCACCAAAATGAGCCGATTTTTAAGGGCCTGTTTGGTGGTTTTGCCGGGTCGGGGAGCCTTATTCAACAAAAAACTTGCATGCTTTTTGGGGTAAATTAAAACTATATTACCAATTGTAAATATAATATTTAATAACCAGCAAAATTGACCCTCAAAAAACAGGTTGACTGTAACAAAAGGAAAAGTTATGATAGAGACATGAAAAAGATTGTGGATGATTACCGAGCAATGCTGCAAGTCTGCGAACTATATTACAACCAGGATTTGAGCCAGACCCAAATCGCGCGGCAGTTGGGGCTTTCCCGGCCGACGGTTAGAGGGCTGCTGCAGGGGGCCAGAGAGAAAGGACTGGTCAAAATTATCATCTCGGCTCTGCCCGGGAGAAATTATCTGGAGCTGGAACGGCGGCTGGAGCGAAAGCTGGGGTTAAAAGAAGCGGTGATTGTGGAAAACGCCGCCGACCCCTCACAGCAAAAGGATTTGCTGGCGCAGGGGGCCGCGGGCTTTTTGGAATCCATTTTGCAGGAGGGCCATGAGGTGGGGGTTTCGATGGGCACGACGCTGGCGCGCATCCCCCGCTTTGTTTCAGGGCCCTGCAACCGGGTGACCTTTGTTCCCTTGGTGGGGGGCATCGGGAACGTTAATATTAATTTTCACTCAAACAATATTGCCGAGGCGCTGGCAAAGGCCTTTGACGCCGAATCCCTCTACCTGCACGCCCCCTCGATTGTGACCCGGGCGCAGACCAAGCGGGAGCTGCTCAAGGAAGCCAGCATCCAGCGTACGCTGAGCCGCCACGACCGGCTGGATATCGCCCTGATGGGCATCGGCACCGCAGGACCGAGCTCGGCCATTGCCCGGGCGGGCTATCTCAACGAGGCGATGCTGCATGAAATCCGCCAGGGCGGCGTTTGCGGCGATATCTGCATGCGTCTTTACGACCGGGCGGGCGACACCTCCCAGATACCCTCCAACGGGGGGGTTATCGGCATCGATGTGCAGCAGATACGCAAAATCCCCTACTCCATCGGGGTGGCAGGCGGGCGGGATAAGGTGGAAGCCATCCGCGGCGCGCTGCAAGGGAAGCTTATCAACATTTTGGTAACCGATTGTGTCTCAGCCGGTCTTCTGTGTGAATAACGGGTGCGGGGCGCAAGTAAAATAATATATCAAGGCAATACCGCACAGCCCTAAGTGCTCTGGCGCATCGGTGGATTTTTCGTCAGATAAAACAAAAACCGCAGGGAATACTGGGTGTATTCGCGAGGAATAACGTGAAAAATCACGCTATTCCGTCATGTGCCAATCGCTCCTCGCCTACGGCGAGAACCGCGGATTGATGCACAAAAAGCGTGAAAGATTACGGAAAACCCACAAGCGACAGGGTGCTTAAGGCGGTAGCCGTGAACTGTGCGGTATTGCCTTAGACAAAAGGAGTAATAGAGTATGCAGCAGATTTTTCCCAAATCGCTTCAGGAGATGGCAGGGAGGGACTTTCCCTGCACCTGCGGCCTGACCCATGTGATTCACACCGAAAAGCTGGTGATAGAGCGGGGCGCTATCCACAAAGTGCTGGAAAACGGCCTGCCGGGCACCCCCTTTGTATTTGCCGACGAAAACACCTGGCCGCTGGGCCAAGACGTGCTGGGGCACCTGCCCCACTTTATCCTCACCGGTGACGACCTGCACGCCGACGGCCAAACCCTGGGGCGGATGCTGATTGCCACCGCCGACCAGGATATCGGCTACTTTATCGCGCTGGGGGCGGGCACCATCGGCGACTCGGTGCGCTACCTGGCCTATCGGCTGAACAAGCCCTTTGTAAATGTATGCACCGCACCTTCGATGGACGGCGCGGCCTCCTGCCACTCGCCTCTGGTGCATGAGCATTTCAAACGCACCTATCAGGCGGCGCCCCCTTACGCGGTTTACTTTGATTTGGACATCATGGGCGCGGCCCCGCAGGATATGATTGCCGCCGGGTATGCCGACGTGGTGGGCAAGTATGTGGCCGCGGTGGATTGGAAGCTGGGCAACCTCGCCACCGGCGAGCATTTCTGCCCCGAGATACAGGCGCTGACCCTGCGGGCGGTTGAAAAGTGCGAGCAGTCCTGCGAGGGGCTGGCCGCCCGGGAGCCCGGCGCCATCGCGACCCTTTCGGAGGCGCTGCTGCTCTCCAGCCTTGCGATGCAGCTCAACATCACCTCCCGCCCCGCTTCGGGGATGGAGCATCTGCTCTCCCACGCGTGGGAAAACCTTGCGCTCCGGCGGGGCGAGAAGGTTTCGCTGCATGGGGATAAGGTGGGCATCGGTACCCTCATCGCCTGCGATATCTACCATGAGTTCTTCAAAGAAAAGCGGATGCCCGACGGCCCGGTGGAGGGCATCGATTACCAGAATATCCTCGACCACTGGGATGAGCTGAAGGAGCAGAGCGACTTCTTGTGGTCTATTAAGGATAAGGTGGCCCAGCAGATTACCAAGGCGGGCGGCCCCACAAGACCGGCCCATCTGGGCATCCCCCCCGAGGATGTGGACTATGGCCTGCGGCATATGACGCTGGGGCGGCCGAGGGTGACCATCGCCCATCTCATCAAGGCGCTGGGGCTGGAGGATGAGATTTACGGCACAGTACTGCCCCGCTGGGTAGGCTGACCCCACAACGATAAAGCGGGATACCCCCGCCCGACATAGGAGGAAAACGCAATGGAACGATATGCTCTGGGGCTGGATTACGGCACTCTTTCGGCGCGCGCGCTCTTGGTGAACACCGAAACCGGGGAGGAAAAGGCCACTGCGGTTTATGTTTATCCCCACGGCGTGATGAGCCGCGAGCTGCCGGACGGCACCCCGCTCCCCCCCAACTACGCGCTGGCACACCCCACCGATTACCTGCAGGCGCTGAAGTCGGTCATCCGCGAGGTGATGGCGACCAGCGGTATCTCCCAGGAGCAGCTGGTGGGCATCGGCATCGACGCCACCTCCTCCTCCCTTGTGCCGGTGGATGAGGCCGGTACCCCACTGTGCTTCTTACCGGGGTTTGAACAAAACCCACACGCCTACATAAAGCTTTGGAAGCACCACGGGCAGGCAGCGCTGGAGCTGGCCGACCGTCTGGTGGCGGTGGCTGAAGCCCGCAGTGAGGGTTGGCGCAGCCGTTACGGCGGCAAGTTCAACGGCGAGTCGCTGGTGCCCAAGTCGCTGGAAACGGCGGCAGTGGCCCCCGAGGTGTATGCGCGCTGCCACCGTCTTTTGGAGCTGGGCGACTGGCTGACCCGGGTGCTGACCGGGGAGGACGTAAAGAGCCGGAGCATGGCTGCCTGCAACAGCCTTTATGACGACGAGAGCGGCTTTCCTTCGCCGGAGTTTTTTGGTGAGGTGCTGCCCGCCGCCGAGGGGCTGGGCGACAAATATGCCAGCCGCATCGTTCCGCTGGGGGGCAGCGTCGGCGGGCTGACCGCCGGGATGGCCGAAGAGCTGGGCCTCTGCCCCGGTACCCCGGTGAGCGCCGCCATGATTGACTGCCACGCGGCGGTACCCGGCTGCGGCGCAGGCGAGGATGGCGACCTTGTGATGGTGCTGGGCACCAGCTCCTGCTTCTTGCTGAACACCTCTCACAAAGAGGGTATCCCCGGCATCTCCAGCGTGGCCTATGAGGCCCATATCCCGGGGCTTTACGGCTGCGAGGGTGGCCAGTCCTGCGTGGGAGACAGCTTCCAGTGGTTTGTAGAAAACTGTGTGCCCCAAAGCACGCTGGAGGCCGCCCGGCAGGCGGGGCAGGATATCTACTCCTATCTGGAGGAAAAAGCGGCCGCACTGCTGCCGGGAGAAAGCGGTCTGCTGGCTCTCGACTGGTGGAACGGCGTGCGCACTCCCCTGCTGGACTACGAGCTTTCGGGCGCTCTGTTTGGGATGGAGCTTTCCACCACGCCGGAGGAGATGTACCGGGCGCTGGTGGAGGCCGCCTGCTTTGGCGCCAAGCAGATTGTCGACCTCTATGAGGAATCGGGGCGGCCGGTGAAGCGGCTGCTGGCCTCGGGAGGACTGGCCTACAAAAACAAGATGATGATGCAGATTTTGGCCGATGTGTGTCAAAAGGAGGTTGCGGTGAGCGCCAGCAAGGAGCCCTGCGCGCTGGGCAGCGCCGTGATGGGAGCCTACGCCGCCGACGGCAAAGACTTCCACCAGCGGATGGCCCTCATGTGCCCCCCGCCCCAAACCGTTTACCGGCCCGACGCCGCCCGGGGAGAAATCTACCGGCAGTTGTACCGGGAGTACCGCAGCATGTTTGATTATTTTTCAAAGGAAAACCGGTTGGTAGAGCGTTTGCGCCGCATGAAAATCCAGCAAAAGGCCCTTGCCGCCAAACAAATGGAGGAATCTGCCCAGTGAAACGACTGATTGTATTTTCGGCGGACGCAATGGTCACCGAAGACTTTGAATACCTGAAAACCCTGCCCAACTACCAAAAGTATCTGGCCGGCGCCAGCATTGTGGAGCGGGTGCGCTCGATTTACCCTACCATCACCTACCCCTGCCACACCACCATGCTGACCGGGGTATGGCCCAACAAGCACGGCATTGCAGGCAACTACCAGTTGGTGCCGGGGCAGAAGCCTATTCCATGGAAGTGGTTCTATGATTGGGTACAGTGGAGGGACGACCTCTTTACCCGGGCCAAGCAGGCGGGCTACACCACCGCCTCGGTGTTTTGGCCGGTGACCGGCAACCACCCCGCCATCGACTATCTGGTGGCCGAGTACTGGGCCCAAAGCGAGCAGGACGACCTGCGTGATGTTTACGCCCGCTCCGGCTCCAGCCCCGAGGTGATGGAGATTGTGGCACAGCATATGAACGATGATGCCTGCCGCAAGCGGCTGCATCCACCTCTGGAACGGTTCACCGTGAGCTGCGCCTGCGATATCCTGCGCCGGTTTCAGCCCCACCTGCTCTTTTTGCACCCGGCCAACATCGACGACTACCGCCACAAAACCGGGGTGTTTACCGATGTGGTGACCCGGGGCATTGAAGAGACCGACCAGTGGATTGGCGAAATTATGGAAACGCTGGAGGAGCTGGGGCTGCGGGAGGAAACCAACTTTGTCCTCACCAGCGACCACGGCCAGATGGAAACCAAGCGGGTTGTGAACCTCAACGTCATGCTGGCGGACAACGGCCTTATCCGGGTGGGCGAGGACGGCTCGCTGCTGGATTGGGACGCATGGTGCCTTTCGGGCGGGTTTTCGGCGCTGGTCTACCTGAAGGATAAGCAGGATAAGGCCCTGTACGACAGGGTGTACCGCCTGCTGCAGCAGATGGTGGACGAAGGCATCTACGGTGTGAGCCGGGTGTTCACCCAGGAGGAAGCCGACCGCGAGGAACATCTGGGCGGCGACTTCTCCTTCGTTTTGGAAACCGATGGCTTTTCCTCGCTGGGGGATGGCTACCAAAGGCCGATTGTAACCACCTTTGACACCAGCGACTACCGCTATGGCCGGGCGACCCACGGCTACCTGCCCCACAAGGGGCCACAGCCCATCTTTGTCGCCAAAGGCCCGGATTTCAAAGAGAACGTGGTGCTGCCCGAGGGGCGGCTGGTGGACGAAGCCCCCACACTGGCAAAGCTTCTGGGGTTGGAGCTGCCGTCGGCAGACGGCATACCGATGAGCGAGCTGCTGAAATAATCACCGAAAGGAATTAGGCTATGGGAGAAATTGTATTCAAAAATATCTGCAAATCCTTTGGCAATGTCAAGGTCATTGAGGACCTGAACCTCACCATCCGGGATGGGGAGTTCACCGTGCTGGTAGGCGCTTCGGGCTGCGGCAAAACCACCGCTCTGCGGATGATCGCGGGCATCGGCCCTGCCACCTCGGGCGAGCTGTTCATCGACGGGCACGATATCGTCGATGTGCCCCCCGGCAAGCGGGATATCGCCATGGTGTTTCAGAACTACGCCATCTACCCTACCATGACGGTGCGGGGGAACATCGAGTTTGGGTTGATTAACAAAAAGGTGCCCAAGGCGGAAAGAGACCGGCTTATCGCAGAGGTGAGCGAGGTGGTGGGGCTGACCCCCTACCTCAAGCGCAAGCCCAGCGAGCTTTCGGGCGGCCAGCGCCAGCGGGTGGCTTTGGCCCGCGCCATGGTTAAAAAGCCTTCGGTCTTTTTGATGGATGAGCCCCTCTCCAACCTGGACGCCAAGCTGCGCGCCACCATGCGCACCGAGCTGATTGAGCTGCACCGCAAGCTGAGGGCTACCTTTGTGTATGTCACCCACGACCAGGCCGAGGCCATGAGCATGGCCGACACCATCATCCTGATGGATGCGGGCAAAATTATGCAGCAGGGCTCGCCCGAAACCATCTACAACGACCCGGATAACGTCTTTACGGCGCAGTTTATCGGCATTCCGCCCATGAACATCTTCCAGATAGACGGCAAGTATGTGGGGTATCGCCCCGAAAAGGTCTCGCTGGCCCGTGAAACCTGCAGCGACGTTTATTGCCGCACCGGGCGGATTTTGACCCGTGAGATGCTGGGCTCAGAAACCCTTTACAAGGTGACCATCGAGGATGCCAGTGCACCCGAAAACGGGGTTTCGGTGATGGTGAAATCTGCCGAAAGCCGCCTGCAGGTGGATGAACTGGTTTACCTGAAGGTGGAAGACCGGCACCTCTACTTCTTTGACCAGAATGAACAGCGGGTACGCGAGGGGCAGGATGCCGGTTATGGGCAATACCTGTCGATGGTGAAGGGAGGAAGATAGCATGGAACGACTGCGCGCAACCCCTCTGGGGCGCACCCGTCTGGGACGCAAGCTGCTTTCGGGAAGCTTCCCCTACCTGCTTGTTGCCCCGGCTATGGTGTTTCTGCTGATCTTTACCTTTTACCCCATGGCCAACATGGTGTACCTGAGCTTTTTTGAATATGACATGCTGACCCCAAAACGGTTTGTGGGGCTTCGCAACTACCGCAGGCTGCTTTTTGAGAATATCGACTTTTGGCCGGTGCTGAAAAATACCGCCGTCTATTCTCTGGCCGTAGTGTTTTGCCTGATGCTGTTTGCCATCATGTTTGCCTGCTGGTTCCAGAAATCAACCCGCCTCAACGCCTTTGCCCAGCGGGTGATGTTCTTCCCCCATCTGTGCGCCATCCTGACCGTGTCGATGGTGTTCCAATGGCTCATGAGCACCGAGGGCCTTTTTAACGTGGCGCTGAACTTTTTCAATCTGCCGGCGCTGCGCTGGCTCAACGACTCCACCACCGCCCTGCTTTCGATTGTCATTGTTTCGGTGTGGCAGGGGATTGGCTATTACGCCCTCATCCTGCTTTCCTCCCTTAAGGCGATACCCACCGAAATCAACGAGGCGGCGGCGCTGGATGACGCGGGGCCTGTTACAAAGTTCTTCAAAATTACCATCCCCATGCTTTCTCCCCAGCTTTTCTTCCTGCTCATCACCATCACCATCAACTCCTTCAAGGTCTTTGACTCGGTCAGGGTGCTGACCAAGGGCGGGCCGGGGCAATCCACCCAGGTGCTGGTCTACTACATCTATGAGCAGGCCTTCACCAACGCAAAGGTGGGGTATGCTTCGGCGGCGGGCACCATTCTAATTCTCATTCTGGTGCTGCTGACCATCCTTTACTTCCGTTCTTTCAGCCGGAAGATTCATTATCAATAAGGAGGTGCGTAAATGACCGACCAACTAAAACACCGTTCTCGGGTGCTGCTGCGCAAAGCCGGCGCCGTAATCAATTTTGCACTTAAGCTGGTTGCTTGCCTCTTCTTTGCGTTCCCCTTTTACTGGATGTTTGTCACATCCTTTAAGACCAACGCCGAGGCTATCAGCTTCCCCCCCACCTTCTGGCCCAAGGACTTTACCATCGGCTCTTATATTTCGGTTTTTGAGCAGTTGGATTTCAGCCGTTACCTGAGTAACTCGGTTATCATCATCGTTTCCATCGCCGTTTTGCAGATGCTGGTGATGATACCCGCCGCCTATGCCTTTGCCCGGATGAACTTCAAAGGGCGGGATTGGATGTTCTCTCTGGTACTGGTGGCCTTTATGGTGCCGGTGCAGATTACCTTTATCTCTACCTACATCCTGTTTGCGGGCACCATTGTGTTTGGCAAGCCCATCTTCCAAACCCTTTTGCCCCAGATTTTGCCCTTTGGGGCCAACGCCTTCGGCATCTTTCTGCTGCGGCAAAACTTTAAACAGGTACCGGAGGAGCTGGTGGAGGCAGCGCGGCTGGACAGCGCCAGCGAGCGCAAGATTATCACCCATATCATGCTTCCCCTCGCCAAGGCCACCATCGTTACCATCGCGCTTTTCAGCCTCATCAGTCACTGGAACGCTTACTTCTGGCCGTTGGTTATGACCAGCGCCGAGTATATCAAGCCCCTTACCCTTGCGTTGGAAAAACTCAAGGACGTGGAATACGGCATCGTATGGCCGGTTCTCATGGCGGGCAACGCCATACTGGTGTTCCCGGTGCTGGTCATCTTTTTGGCGGCCAGCAAAAAGATTATTCAGGCTATGGCCTACCGTGGCATGAAGTGACCCCCACAGTACAGGTTGGTTTCACAGTGCCCCAAGCGGCACTTTAAAAACAGAAAGTGAGGAACACAAATGATGAAGCACCGCATAAAAAAAGGGTTATCTATGCTATTGGCAGCGATGCTGCTGCTGGCGGCTCTGGCAGGCTGTTCTGTAAAGGAGCCCGGCGCTGAAACGCCTCCTCCCGCAGGCGGCAGCTCTGAAGCGCCCGCTCTCACTACGGTGGACCCCTCCACCCTGCCCAAGGGCTTTACCATTAAGCTTTGGCACACCCGTGGCTCCGGCAAAAACCTGGAGTCGATGGAAAACGCCATCAAAGCCTTTAATGAGCAGAACCCCTATGGCATCGTCGTTGAAGGCGAACACATCGGTACCTACGACGAAACCCTCGCCAAGGTTATGACCTCGGTTATGGGCGGCGATAACCCCGTACTGATTATGGCTTCGGACGACGGCATCCCCACTCTGGCCGAAAAAGGCCAGTTGGCCGATATGGCCCCCTATGCCCAGCGGGATGGCTTTGATATGAACAACATCCTGAAGGGGCATTCCGCCAGCGCCATACACAACGGCCAGATTGTTTCGATGCCCTTTGTGCGCTCTACCCCCGTGTTCTTTTACAACAAAACCGTCTGGGGCCAGATGGGCTTTGAGGCTCCTAAATCCTTTGAAGAGCTGAAAGAGCAGTGCGCCGCTATCACAGCCAAAACAGGCAAGTTCGGCTTTGGCATGTGGCCCGACCCCGGCTACTACAATGAGGCTTTGCTCATTTCGCTGGGCGGCAGCGGCATGGTGAGCCCCGACGGCAAATCGGTCAGCGCGCTGCACGACGGCACCATGCTGAAAAAGCTGCAGGAGTGGCGCGCCTGGGTGGATGCGGGCTGGTGCATGCCTTATGACGTAACCAAGGCCGAAACCACCATGAAGGACGAGTTTTATAAGGGCAATGTTATGTCGATGTTTGCAAGCTCCGCCGGCCTGACCAACATGATTAAGAGCTCTGCCGAGGCAGGCTTTGAGCTGGGCGTCGCCAACATGACCGTGTACGGCGGCTACGGCACCGCGACCGGCGGCGGCAACCTGTGCATCCTCAAGGCCAACAATTCTGAGGAACAAATCGCAGCGGCCTGGGAGTTCATCAAGTTTGTGATGAGCGACGAGCAGTCGGTTGAAAACGCCATTCTCACCGGCTACCTGCCCACCACCTACACCGCGGCCGAAAGCCCCACCATGCAGAACTACTACAAAGAGAACCCCCTTGCCAAGGTCGCTTACGAGCAGAGCGAATATGCGCTGGAGCGCGTATGGTCGCCCTACCGCTCTGAGTGGAACACCGCGCTGAGAACCGCTTTCTCTTACCTGATTCAGGATAAGAGCATGAACGCGGAGCAGGCGCTGGAGTACCTCAAGACACAGGAAAAGCAGATTTTTGGTAACTGAGAAAGGTCGGTAAAACAGAATGAAAACCATTGTGATTGGCTGTGACAATGCCGCTGTACATATGAAAGAGGAGCTGGTGCGCTACCTGCGCGCAAGAGGCAACCCGGTGGAGGATATGGGGTGCGACAGCGAAGAAGACCCCACCTACTACCCCCATATCGCGCAGCGGGTATGCGAATCCATTATCCAAAGCGGCTACCAAAAGGAAGGGGTGCTGCTCTGCGGCACCGGCCTGGGGATGTGCATCACCGCCAATAAATTCAGGGGCATTCGGGCCGGCATCTGCCATGATACCTTCTCTGCCGAGCGCCTGAAAAAAAGCAACAACGGTAACCTTCTTTGCATGGGGGCACGAGTGCTTGGCGTCGAGCTCGCCAAGAAAATCCTGGGCGAGTTTCTCGACGCAGAGTTTGTGGACGGCCCTTCTACCCCCAAGGTCGATGCAATCGCCCAAGTTGAAGCAAGCAACCTGAAATAGTGGTTTTCGCTACAGCACAAGCCGTACAACCTATATAGACTTAAGTCGGCCCCTAAGGATAAGACAGATTCCCAGCGTGTCTAGCCTTTGGGGTCGCTTGAGCGGATATAGGTTAACAAAATCAAAACCGCTCCGCCATGAGCAAAACAGCACCGGCGGGCAGGGCGGTTTTGTGCAGTAAGGAGGATAATGATGGCTATTAAAAAGCGCCCCGCGACAATCGTGGTCCTGTTCCTCTGCACAGCTCTTCTCCTCTCTTTAACGGCGTCCGCGGCTTACTACAACACCTACACCAGCATCAACCCGCAGATTGCGAGCCCCGAGGGCTGCACCGGCATGCAGGGGTTTGACGTAGGCTCGACCTATTGCTACTCGGTGAAGGTCAATACCGGCTCGCTGACCAAGGCGGTCATCTACCGCACCAAGCTAAGCGACGGCTCCACCACACTGATGACCAACGGAGACAACGGCCTGTCCTACTGCACCTACCTCAGCCATGCCAACGACATGGTATTGTGCACCATCAACGACGAGTATTATATGTTCATCGTCACCATGCTGGAGGGCAGCATGAGCCTGGTCAAGCTGAAGTATGTGGGTACCACCTATTATAAGGTGGGCAACTACACCATTAAGCTCAGCGGCCAGAATCAACTGATGTCCGGCGTAAAGATTACCGGCAAAACCGCGACCACCATCAACTTTCTGTTTAAAAACGGCAAGACCTATTACAGAGGCTCTCTCCCGCTGACGGCCAACACCGGCACCATCAACGTTACCGAAGCGTTCACACTGAACACCGTTGATGCACTGGTGAACGGCAGCACCGTGCCCGGCATCGAAACCTTTGCAAATCAGGGCTTTGAATATTACAACAACTCAGTCTATCACCCGGTAACCAAAGGCAATGTCAGCATTGTGCTGGTTTACCGCAACATCCCCACCGCTTCGGGTACTATAACCGCCGACCCGAATCTTTCCTTCCGCGTAACATCGGTAGATTTCCCCAAGCTCTTTGAGATAGAGGGCTGCGGGCATGGGCCGGACGGGAAGCTTTACTTCAACACAAACCGTAACAAAGCGGATGGCACCGCGTATGACGGAGTACACTACTTCAACAATTATGTTGGTTAGGGCGTTTCTGGAAACGGAAAACCGCCGGATTGAAGACAAGTGATTGCAATTATCATAGGAGAAAGCCTGGGCAAGTGCGAAAGCCATGCCCAGGCTTTCTCATCATTTTGTAGGGGTATTGTCCGTATCATGCCCTTCCAGTGCCAGTCAAAGCCTCCGGCTACAAACCATTCAAACAGGGGCATAGCGCTAAGTGTGCTGTCAGATACACTAAAAGCCTTTCTTCCCCTTTTTTAAAGACTGCTGAATGGCTTAGCCGTACTCGTCTCTGCATTGTAAAACGATAAAATACCAGCCCTGAAGGCTATAAAGAAATGATTTATTTTTTTGCTGTACATCCTTTCTTGTTCAAAAGCTCTTATATTACCGCCTTAAATTTTGTATATAAATTCTTATTGCAGAGCAATATTTATTGTTGCAATCGGTTAATTTATATGCTACTATTCGTCTTGGGAACGTTTCCATGAATATTTAGGAGGTTAAAACATGAAAAGAAAATTCACAGCATTGTTGGTTGCACTGGTTCTGGTTCTGTCTATGTTGGCCGGCTGCTCCTCAGCGGGCAATGGCCCGCCAAGCCCGAACACCCCTTCGCCTGCCCCCTCCGACAGCAAGGAAGTTTATACCATCAAGCTATCCTACAATACTCCCGAGGCGGATAACTGCCTTGAAACCAACTATGCCAACGCATTCATCGAGTACCTCAACACACATGCTCCGGGCAGATTTCAAGTGGATACCTACCCCAGCGGCCAGTTGGGCTCCTTCAGCGAGGTATATTCACAGATTGCCGATGGCAGCGTAGAAACCGGCATTATCAACATCAGTGCCCTGATGAACATCGACCAAAACCTGTCGGTTTGGCAGATCCCCGGCTCCTTCACCAGCAACGAACACTGCAACGCCACTTTGACCGACGCCAAGGCACTGGAAAGCTTTGACAGCATCGAAAAAACCATGGGAACCACTATTTTGGCCGGTTGGTCGGCCGGTGCAAGACATTTCACCAACAATGTCCGCGAGCTGAAATCCCCTGCCGATATCAAGGGCATTGTGTTCCGCGTGATGGAAAACAACCTCTACGTCACTATGGTAGAGGCTCTGGGCGCCGTGGCCACCCCCATGTCCTCCACCGAACTGTACTCCGCCCTGCAAAACGGCGTTGTGGAAGGCCAGGAAAACCCCATTTCCGCCATCATCAACGACATGACCTATGAGGTGCAGAAGCATCTGACCCTGGATGGCCATGTTTACTCTATCCCCCTGTTTGTCTGTAACACCAAATGGCTGGAAAGCCTGCCCCAAGACCTGCAGCCCGTTGTGCTCGCCGCTTCAGATTCTGCACGCGAGGCCGCTATTGCCTTTATTGAAAACCTGGAGAGCGAAGGCGTCGGTTTTCTGCAGGAAAAGAACATGACCGTCTATACGCCCACCGACAGCGAAAAAGAGGCCTGGCTATCCGCCGTATACAATGGCAGCTATAACTACATTGCCGATAAAATCGGCGCTTCCACAGTGGATAACTTTATGGCCATTGTGAGTGCCCTGAAGTAAGCATTGCCGTAAATCGGCAGCCCGGAGAAGGGCTGGCGCTCTTCTTCGGGCTGTCGGAGATAATCCTAATAAGATAGGAGGAAAGCCCAGGTGACCGCAATGAAAAAACTTCTGCCACTCTATACTCGGCTGGACCGCGCTGAAAACGCCCTTTATAAGGCGGCCGAGGCGCTGGGCGCCACTCTTTTGGCAACGGCTTTTATCTCAATCTTCATACAGGTTGTGTATCGATATCTGATTTCTAAACTCATTATTCTGCCCGTTTCATGGACAGAGGAGCTTTCAAGGTACTGCCTTTTCTGGATTGTCTATATCATGCTGCCCCTCACCCTGAAACAGGGGTTGGAATCGGCCAATACCTTTTTTACCGACAGATTGCCCGCCCGCGCCAAATTGGTGATGTTTATCATCATCCGCATCATCTGCCTGTCGGTTGCAATCGTCGCCTTTAAGTATTCCTTTGTCGTTTTAAAAACCAACGCGTTTTATAATTCGCCTGCAATGGAGCTGCCCTCCTTCTTTTTGTACGGGCCGGTCACCATTGGCATGGGGCTGGTGCTCATTCGCTATTTGATTGAGGCAATCGGCCTGCTGGCCGGACAGGTGATTCCATTTGCAAATTCTCAGGTTGGGGGGGCCGAATAAATGACTGCGCTGATTGTTTTTGCCATCTTTATGGCGGTTATCCTGATGGGGGTGCCCATCGGCTGGGCCATCGGCTTCGTTACCACCATCAGTCTGGCTTTCTGCGGCGGAAGCTACACCATCCTCCCATCCAAGATGATTACCGGCATCAACTCCTTTACCTATCTATGCATCCCCTTCTTCATACTGGCCGCCAACATTATGTCCACCGGCGGCATCACAAAACGGATATTTTTGTTTTGTGACGGCTTGATTGGCCATGTCAGAGGCGGGCTTGCTCACGCCAACGTGTTGGCCAGCATGTTCTTTGGCGGCATCAGCGGCGCCGCCAATGCCGACGCCGTGGGGCTTGGCAAAATTGAAATCGAGATGATGACCGAGGCGGGCTATGAGCGTCCTTATTCCGCTGCCGTTACCGCTGCCAGCGCCGTTCTGTCGCCTATTGTGCCGCCCAGCAATATCTTTATCATCTACGCCATTGCCGCCGGCAACGTTTCGGTTTCCTCCATGTTTGTGGGCGGGATTGTTCCCGCCATTATCCTGACAATCGGCATAATAACGTTAAACTACTATTTTGCTGTGAAACACAACCACCCCAGGCGGGAGCATTTTTGCGGCTGGCGGCACCTATGGCAGCTGCTGTGGAAAACAATGCCCGCACTGTTTATGCCGGTTATCATTCTGGGGGGCATTACCGCGGGTATCTTTACCGCCACCGAGTCTTCGGTTATCGCCGGTATGTATGCCATTGTTGTTTCGGCCTTTTTTTTGCGCAGCCTGAAATGGAGGGATTTGTACAACGCCTTTGCGGAGGCAGCCAAGATGACCTCGGTCGTGGTGTTTATCATTGCCATGGCTTCGGCTATGGGCTGGGGGATTACCGCGATGCGCATCCCTCAACTCATATCGCAATGGAGCCTTTCCATGGCCAGCACTCCTACTCAGTTCCTGCTGATTACCTTCTGCCTGCTGACCTTCACCGGCATGTTTTTGGATGTGGCCCCTTCGATTTTGATTCTGGTGCCCATTTTACTGCCGGCCGCCGCGGCTTTTGGCGTTGGCGCTCTGCGCTTCGGCCTGATTGTATCGCTGACTCTGACGGTGGGCCTGATTACCCCGCCGGTGGGTATGCTGCTCTTTACCACCTCCACCGTGGCGGGCATCAGCCTTTCCAGCATGTATAAGGCGATTATTTCCTACGTATTTCTGGAGCTGCTCCTCTGCCTGCTGATTACCCTTATACCGGCACTGACCGATTTCCTCCCCGCCCTGCTTGGTTATGCCTAACAGCGCCCAAAGCGGCCTTTCAAAACATTGGAAAAAGTCTTCGTGGCTCCT
This sequence comes from Bacillota bacterium, assembly GCA_023396215.1. Taxonomy (GTDB): domain Bacteria; phylum Bacillota; class Clostridia; order Oscillospirales; family Ruminococcaceae; genus Heteroruminococcus. The sequence goes on from JAEWWW010000029.1 coordinate 16,183, forward strand.
TTAGTCTGTCGTTAATCTATGCTACAATCTACATATTACAACAGCCGAAGGAGTTACGTATGCGAGCGACAATCAAAGATCTGGCAAGAATTGCGAATCTTTCCACCTCGACGGTTTCCCGTGTATTGACAGGCGATGTGCATGTCAGCCCAGATGCTATAAACAAGGTAAATGAAGCCATTAAAGTTACCGGGTATATACCCAATAGCGCCGCCAGAAGCCTGGTAAAACAACGGCGTAATTTGGTTGGCCTCATTGTGCCCGAGCTTGAGAACCCTTACTACACGCTCATCGTCCGTGGAGTCGAGGCTGCGGTGTCGGAATTTGGGTATGGCGTCGTGCTTATCTCAGGCAGCAACCAATCGGCAAACTCCAACGTTATAGAAAGCCTGCTGGAGGTTGGCGTTGACGGCATCATTCACGCCGGTCTCTTGCAGGACGATCAAAGCATCCCTATTTTGTCCCGCTGGGGCATTCCCTACGTTTTGGTTGGGCGCCAGCCCGTAAACGAAAAAAGCAACTATGTCGTATTTGACGACTATGGCTCCGCCTATAAGGCCACCCAGTACCTGATTTCATTGGGTCATCAACAAATCGCCTTTCTTTTTGGTAAAACAAGCTCTGTCAGCAGTGAACTGAAATTCCGCGGCTATGAGGATGCGCTGAAAGAGCACAACCTCCCCTTTTGCAACGAGCTGTTCGCAGTGGGCGAGCTGGACTTTGATTATAGCTACAGGGCCGTTGGTAAGCTGCTGGAAAACGGGGCGCCAATGACGGCTATTCTTGCCAGTAATGATATGATGGCTTTTGGCGCGCGGGAGGCCGTATTGGAAGCAGGTTTAAGAATCCCCACCGATATTTCGTTGGTGGGCATTGATAATATTTTCTGGAGCGGCATCCGTGAAATTGACCTGACAACTGTTGATGTTCCTAAATATGAGATGGGCAAGCTGGCCGGTCAAATTTTGGTGCGCCATATCGATAACCCCCAGCTGGATGATGAGCACCATATCTTACCGTCGACAGTTGTAGCACGCGGCAGCTGTCGCAACTTGCTAAAGGAGAAATGATTCCCATGGTTATAAAAAATATAAAGCCGATAAAGTTAAAATATTTCCCCAAAAATCCACCCCGTGACGGGTTGGCCGCTATCCCCAGCCGCGATGTTTTTTTAGTCGAGATTGAAACGGATACCGGGATAAAGGGGTACGGTGAAGGCTTTGCTCTCGGCTCGCTGGATTCCCTCGAGGTTCTGACAACCGAAACCCTGGTGCCCCTGCTCATCGGCAACGACCCCACTATGATTGGCGAGCTTTGGGATGTAATGTACAGCGCGACCGCCCGCTATGGCCGCAGAGGCATTGTGATGTCGGCCATCAGCGCCATAGACATCGCCTTGTGGGATATTCTCGGCAAGGCTGCGCAAATGCCGGTATACCGGCTGCTGGGCGGAACCAAACCAGCCTTGATTCCCTACGCCAGCGCCGGTTATTATATGGATGGAAAGGGCATTGCCGAACTGCAGGCCGAGGTTCTCTCTTATGTGGAGATGGGCTTTAGCACCATTAAGATTAAAGTAGGAGGCGCCCCTGTAAACGAAGATATTAAGCGCGTTGCGGCAGTGAGGGAGGTTCTCGGCCCCGATATCGACTTCGGCATCGACGCCAACAACGCATGGGATTACCCCACCGCATTAAAAATGGCGCGGGCCTGCGAAAAATACAATGTATTGTTTTTTGAAGAGCCCATGTCCTCCGACTTTTTGCAGGATTGTATCCGCCTTGCGAAGAATACCGATGTCCCTATTGCCGGGTATGAAACGATGCTCACAGCTTATGGCATGCGTGACTTCATTATATCGGACGCTGTGGACATCGTGCAGACCGACGCCATCTGGACCGGTGGCATTACCGAAGCGCGAAAGGTCGGCTTGATGGGCAGCACCTGGAACAAGCAGATGATTCCGCATTTCTCTGCGTCTATGGTTTCGCTGGCTGCCAACCTGAGCGTGGGCATGTCGCTCCCCAATGTGAAATACATGGAATATACGCTGGACGACAACCCCCTGCGCAGTGAGCTGTGCAAAGAGAGCATCGTAATGGCCAACGGGGTTGTGAAGGCGTTTGAAAAGCCCGGCTTGGGCCTTGAGCTAAATTGGGACACCATCAAGCGCTATCAGGTATAGAATAGGAAACTCCTTAATGATTTTTTCCGGCGGGCAGCCGAGCCTGCACTCTGATTGATTTAAACCGCATGAAAACAGCATCACTTAAAAATGGGGTGCTTTGAGGGTTACAACATCCACCGGTAAGCCGGTGATTACTTAAGCAAAAAACCGTACAGGCATGAAGTCTGTACGGTTTTTTGCCAATAGGCAGATTCCGGCTAAATTCATTCCTGTTGACAGAATAAAGAGACCCCTCACTTCTCTAAGAGAGATTCGAGGCATCCCTATTGCGGCCGCCGGCTTGCGCTCGCTTTTACGCTGTTCAAACAGCGCATGGATAAGCCATCCGATTTAGCTCCCTTCAGAGAAGCCGAGACAAGTAGCTTTTGTGCATAAAACCAGCCGGGCCCAACACATAGCAAATACAGCTACTCGTCAGGCTCGGTCGGATAAAATAATCGGCAAATCAGGAGCGATTTATCCTCATAGCGATTTAGCTAAGGGTAAAAAGGCTCTTTTCTGTTTCCGGGTCAAAAAGATGCAGCGCCTTGCCCAACAGGGTTACACAAACAAAGGTTTCCTTTCCGTGGGTAAAGGCATAGTCCTTGGGCAGGTCCATGGTAGGTACCCGGATAGCCACATCCTTGCCCTGAAGGTCGATATGTAAGAACACCTCGCTACCCATCATCTCGGAGACCTCCACCCTTGCGCGGATGGAGTTTTCGGTTCCTTCGGGCACGACCTGTATGTGCTCAGGGCGGATGCCCAACGTTACATTGGCGGGCTTCTGCTCTTTGCGCTTCAGGGTTTCCTGCCGGTCGGCGGGCAGCGGAAAGCTCATATTGTAAAGCTTGGCCACGTACTGCCCGTCTTCAAGAGCAAGCTGAGCGGGGAGGAAGTTCATCTGCGGCGTTCCGATGAAGCCCGCCACGAACAGGTTGGCCGGCTCGTTAAACACCTGCTGCGGCGTACCAATCTGCTGAATAAAACCGTCCTTCATGACGACGATGCGGTCTCCCAGCGTCATAGCCTCTGTTTGGTCGTGGGTCACATAGATGAAGGTGGTGTCTACAACCTGCCTCAATTTGATAAGCTCGGCGCGCATCTGGTTGCGCAGCTTAGCATCCAGGTTGGAGAGGGGCTCGTCCATGAGGAACACCTGTGGACTGCGCACAATGGCGCGCCCGATGGCCACGCGCTGCCGCTGCCCGCCCGAGAGCGCTTTTGGCTTGCGGCGCAACAGCTCG
>JAEWWW010000055.1 GCA_023396215.1 Bacillota bacterium
CGGGGGGGGGGGTGGCCCCCCCCCCCACCACTTGGTAGCCCCCTCCCACAAACACATAACTGACGATTTTTCTTCAGGAGAGGTGTGGGAGGGGGTAAGGGGGTAGGTAGCGCTCTTTAAGCAAACCCGCCTTTGTGGATCTTTCTAGTAGAGGCATGGGATTTCCCATGCCTCTGTTGCTATTTTATCCTTTTGGGCTCACCGGCCCGACATAACAGAGAAGTGCTACTCCCTGCCATCCACCTCAATTTTGCCATGGGCGGCCTCAAATTCGGCGACCCGCTTTTTGATGTACTGCTCTATCTCCTTGTTGGCAGAGCGGCCTTCAAACTCCGCGATATAACAAAACTTTTGAAAAAACAGCCGGTCCACCCGCAGGGTGTACCGCAACAGCTTATCCTCCATCAATAAGGCCCTCCTTTGGCTCACCGTTTTTATGTCATTATGGCATCATTATAGCGGAGCTATTGCGTCATGGCAAGAGCGGTGTGAAGCTAGTGCTATGATGATGCACATGAAAAAGGGCTGCCGCACCGTGTTCCATAAGAACAGTAGCAGGGCAGCCCCTCTAAAGCAATCAGAGGGCTTGTTTATTTGCTCAGCAGGTCGGCTACATACAGCCCGTTGGCCGAGGCCTGCGAGAGGGAACGGGTAAAGCCGGCGCCGTCGCCCAGCGCGTAGATGCCGCTGCAGCCCTCCACCTCGAAGTCGTTGCACTGTGGGCGGGCGGAGTAGTATTTGCACTCGATGCCGTAAAGCAGGGTATCATAGTTTGCGGTGCCGGGGGATACTTTGTCCAGCGCATAGAGGGTTTCGATGATGTTATCCAGCTGGCGCTTGGGCAGGCAGAGGCTCAGGTCGCCGGGCACTGCGTCCAGCGAGGGGCGAACGGTGCCCTGACGCAGCCGTTTTTCCTCGGTGCGTCGGCCGCTGGTCAGGTCGCCCAGCCGCTGCACCATCACCCCGCCGCCGCTGATAAGGTTGGCAAGGCTGGCCACATGGCGGGCGTAATCGATGGGCTCCCTGAAGGGCTGGGTGAAGCGGATGGTGGAAAGCAGGGCAAAGTTGGAGTTCTGGGTTTTCTTGGCCTCGTCACGGTAGGAATGCCCGTTTACGGTCAGCACCCCGTCGGTGTTCTCGGTCACCACATTGCCCCGGTCGTTGAAGCAGAACATGCGGGTGGTATCGCCATAGCCCTTGGAGCGGTAGATGATTTTGGGCTCATAGATTTCCCGGGAAAAATCCTCCCACAGGATGGCGGGCAGCTCGACCCGCACGCCGATATCCACCTGATTGTTGGTCATGGGCACCTTGTTTTCACGGCACCATTTGGTAAAGAACTTGCTGCCCGCGCGCCCCACGGCAAAGATAATCTTGTCGGCCTGAGTGGTGTATTCGCCATCCCGGCAGGTGAGGGTCACGGTATGGGTTTCTTTATCCACCTGTGTGGCGGTGGTCAGGGTGAAGATGTCGCACTTCTGCTCCAGATAGTCCACCATATGCACCATGGTTTGGAAGTTGGAGTCGGTGCCCAGATGCTTGAGCTGCGCCTGATGCATATGCAGGTCGTGCTGCAGGCAAAGCTTCTTCAGACGGTTGCTGGGCATATACCGCTCGGTAGTCGCGCCGAAGGATACCAAAATCTCGTCGGCCTGTTCAATATAGTTCAGCACCGTTTCGGCGGGCAGAAGGTCGGTCAGCCAGCCGCCGTATTCGGTGGAAATAACATACTTGCCGTCGGAGAAAGCGCCGGCGCCCCCCATACCCTCCATAATGGCGCAGTGGTTGCACTTGATGCAGGAGCTCACCTTTTTGGTCACAATGGGGCAAACCCGCTTGGAAAGGCCGTGGCCCTTCTCCACCAGGCAGACCGAGAGGGAAGGCTTATTTTGCAGCAGCCGGTAAGCGGTCATCAGGCCGCCGATGCCCCCGCCGATGATGAGCACGTCATATTGTTGCTTGGGTTTCAATTTTTTTACACCACCTGTTAATCATTCGGTTGTCAAAAGCAGCAGAATTCATGGCATTGCGCCGCCGCCCGGGCCGGGTTTTATCCCGGTACGCAGTGATAAGGGTGGATGCCTTTGCAAGCACCCACCCCCGGCAGACATTCAAGAATGGCTGAATCTGCAACACATCTGTTTTGCAGAAATAGGGCAACCTTGGTTGCTCAACTGTCAACAAACAAGACAGAAAATATATCGCACAGGCGGCCGTGCGCCGCCGCAGCGATTCCTCTTTGGTTGTTCACATAAATGGCCTCGCCATTTATCCAACAGTCATTATATAGCAACCGCAGGCAAAGGTCAACTTTTTGTATCCTTAAAACGCAGCGCAGCCACAATGGGGTAGTGGTCGGAGGGAAAAGCCCCCCGGCTGCCCCGCCTGTCGAGGAAGCAATCCACCACCTGAAGCTGGTCGCTGACAAAGATATAATCCAGCCGCGTACCCTTTTCGCCGCCCTTGAAGTGGTGAAAGCTCACCGGCGGCCGTTTGATGCTCTCGGCCGCCAGACAGGCGTCGGTCAGCCGCAGCCCGCCTATGCCGTGCCGGTTTTCGCTCAGCAGCCGAACGGCGGCGCTGGTGGGCCGGGCGTTTAAATCCCCCATGATGACGGTGGGCAGCGGCTCCTGGCGCTGCAGCTCCTCCAGCACGCCCAGAATGGTGCGGGCCCCCAGCATCCGGGCCGGGCCGCAGATATGGTCAAAGTGGGTGTTGAATACCCGCAGGCTCTGCCCGGTTTGCAGGTGGGTGAGCTGGCACATGGTGCAGATGCGGGGGAAAAAGGCGAAATAGGCCCTGCTGGCGGCCTGCTCCGGCCGCTTCGAGAGCCAAAAGGTGCGGTGGCTGACGGTGTTCCACTGGCGGGTATCCACCAGAATGTCGCTGTGCTCGCCGGTCTGGTGCTTCATGCGGCTTTCGCCCCAGCTGCCAAAGCCCGCAAGCCGGCCCAGCAGGTCCTCCCGCATATGGGGCAGCAGCTCCTGCACCCCCACCACCGAAGCCCCGGATTCCAGTATCATCCGGGCAATCAGGCTCTTGCGGGCCTCCCAGCGGTTTCTGCCGGGCCAGAGGCCGTCCCGCCTGAGGTTAAAGGTCGCAACCCGCAGCATGCCCTGCTCCGATTGCTGCATATCGGCTTCCCCCCTTAAAAGCGGGCGCACGGCGGATGAAAGACCCGCCGTATCCCCCACAGTTTGTGTCATAGACCATCGGTGCGGCCCCCGCCCCCGGCGCAGCCCTTTGGTTTTGCCGCGGCTGGCAAGGGCCGAGGGAGCATCCCGCGCCGCCATGGCCCGCGCAGCCCCCAAATTTGCGGCTGTTCGGCCATAGGGCGTTCTAATAAATACATTTGAAAGATTGCACTTATTAGGATATAATTAATGAGGAAAAATATGCGAATTTGGGCGGTGCCTTTTTACGGGAAAATTCCGAAGCGGCTTTCGCTCCAAAAGGGGACAGACCCGGCCCGAAAGGCGGGCGGTTCCCGGGGCTTTGCAGCCGCATAGGGGTGGTTTGGCGGCCCGGCGTTCCTTGCCGGTTTGTAATGCGCCCCAACTTCATTATCAAAATCAAATGCCCGCCGCGGCATCCAGTGGCAGAAACGGAGGCAGTATGAGCAATTCCAGGTTTGGTGTTTCCCTTGCAAAGATAGCGCAGGAGTTTAATCTTGAAGTACTTTACTCCCCCATCAATATTCAGGACGTACAGATTTATTCGATTGAGGTCAACCGCCCCGGCCTGCAGCTGGACGGCTTTTTCGGTCACTTTGACCCCGAGCGCATTCAGGTGATGGGCGCCAGTGAGTTTGCCTATCTGCAGCAGTTTTCGCCCGAGCGGCTGGATAAGTGCTTCGACGAATATTTTGAGAAGAAGCCGCCGGCTATCATCATCGCCCGCGAGCTGACCCCGTACCCCCAGATGATGGAGGCCGCCGCCAAGCACGGGGTACCCATCCTAACCACCGACGAGCCCACCTCGGCCTTTTCATCCGGGCTGGTGGCCTTTCTCAGCGTCGACCTTGCGCCCCGCATCACCCGCCACGGCGTTTTGGTCGAGGTCTACGGCGAGGGCATCCTGCTGCTGGGCGACAGCGGGGTAGGCAAGAGCGAAACCGCCATCGAGCTGGTGAAGCGGGGCCACCGCCTCATCGCCGACGACGCGGTGGAAATCCGCCGGGTTTCCAAAAAGACGCTGGTGGGCAGCTCCCCCGAAAACATCCGCCACTTTCTCGAGCTGCGCGGCGTGGGCATCATCAATGTCCGCCGACTGTTCGGTATGGGCTCGGTCAAGGTGACCGAAAAAATCGACCTGCTCATTAACCTCGAGCTGTGGGACCAAAACAAGGTGTACGACCGCATGGGCATGGAAGAAAAGTTCAGCGAGATTTTGGGGCTGCAGGTGCCTTCGCTGACCATTCCGGTTAAGCCGGGGCGCAACCTCGCCATCATCATCGAGGTGGCGGCGATGAACAACCGCCAAAAAAAGATGGGCTACAACGCCGCTGCCGAGCTGCTTGAAAAGCTGGGCATGACCGAAGACCTGCCGGGGGGCGGCGCCGAACCCACCGACTGGAGCAAATTCTAGGGCAATACCGCAAAACCCACAGGAGGCGTGAGGCCCGGCAGGGCGGCAGCCGATGCACGCCACATCAAACGGAGGACTATTTACATCATGGTAATCATCGCAGACACCCATACACACACCATCGCGTCAACCCACGCATACAGCACCTTGCTGGAAAACGTAGCCCATGCCAAGAAAATCGGCATCAAGCTGATTGCCAGTACCGACCACTGCCCGGCATTGCCCGGCGCGCCCCAGCTTTGGTATTTCCACAATATGAAAGCCTTCCCCGATGTCATCAACGGGGTGGGGGTGCTCAAGGGCTGCGAATGCAATATTCTGGATTATAAGGGCAATCTGGACATGACCCAAAAGGATTTGGAGCGTCTGGACTGGGTCATCGCCTCGTTTCACAATCAGGTGTGTGAGCCGGGCACGCCCGAGCAGCACACCAATGCCTACCTCGAGGTAGCCAAAAACCCCCATATCGACGTCATCGGCCACTGCGGCGACCAGCGCTTCCGCTTCGATTACGAGCGGGTTATCCCGGTCTTTAAGGAGTATGGCAAGCTGGTGGAAATCAACAACCACTCCTTTACCTCACGTCCCGGCTCCGACGTCAACTGCCGCGAGATAGCGCGGCTCTGCAAAAAGTACGAGCTGCCGGTAGTCGTCAGCACCGACGCCCACTTCTGCACCGAGATAGGGGAGTTTTCCAAATCAATCGCACTGCTGCAGGAGCTTGACTTCCCCGAGCATCTGGTGATGAACGCCGACTTCGACCGCTTTATGGAGCTTGTGACCCAAAAGAGCGGGCGCTCCTTTGCGGGCATCGAGTAAGCCCGCCGCCGGACAGCCTGAAAGCCGCCCTTGCTTTAAAACCTGCCTGCCATGAATGGAAAGGCCCAAAAGGTAATATGCTATTATTATGACAGGGGCCGCCTGCGAAAGCTGGGCCAGAGTCTCTTTTTTGGGTGAGGCAAACCGGTTTTGCCCCGCCGTACTGCTGCATTTTAAGGAGATTGCCATGGATAACATTGCAGAGCTGACCCAACACTGCCGCCGGCAGGGCTACCGTTTTATAGAAAACGAGCCGATGAGCCGCCATACCTCCTTCAAGATAGGGGGGGCCGCCCGCCTGTTTTTGCAGCCCAAAAGCGCCGGGGAGGCCGCCGATATGATGGCGGCGGCACAGCGTCTGGGGGTGCCTCTTTTGGTGGTGGGCCGCGGCAGCAACCTGCTGGTCTGTGACGAGGGCATCGGCGGCGCGGTGCTCTGCATGGGCGAGGGTATGGATGAAATCTACCTCGAGGACGAAACCACCGTTGTGGCGGGTGCGGGGGCCAGCCTGAACCGGCTGTGCGTTTTTGCCCGTCAGCACGGCCTGACCGGGCTGGAGTTTGCCTACGGCATCCCCGGCACGGTGGGCGGGGCGGTTTATATGAACGCCGGGGCCTATGGCGGCGAGATGAAGGATGTGCTGCACAGCGTCGGGCATCTGACCCCCGACGGCCATGAGGGCAGTCTGGAAGGGGAGGCGCTACAGCTTGGCTATCGCCGCAGCGCCTATACCGACAGCGGAAGCTGCATCCTGTGGGCGCGCCTGAAGCTTGCCAAGGGCGACCCCGATGTGATACAGGCCGCCATGAACGACCTGTGGGAGCGGCGGCAGACCAAGCAGCCGCTGGATTACCCCAGCGCGGGCAGCACCTTCAAGCGGCCGGTGGGCAACTACGCCTCGGCGCTTATCGAGCAATGCGGCCTCAAGGGCTGTCAGGTGGGCGGGGCGATGGTCAGCCCCAAGCACTCCGGGTTCATCATCAACACCGGGGGGGCCACCTGCGCCGATGTGCTGGCCCTCATCGAGCAGGTGCGGGGCTGCGTGCAGCAGCAAACGGGCTACTGCCTTGAGTGCGAGGTCAAGATTATCTGAAGGGGCTTTTAAACGCCCCGAATACAGGTTCTTAGAAAGAAAGCGGGCCGGAGGCTTCGGTTCGCCAAAACAGCAGGAAAGCGGGCTGCGGCGAAGGCCGCCGGAACCCGCCAATAGCCGGAGGGGTGTTATTGTGGAACTGATTATTATCACCGGGATGTCGGGCGCGGGCAAATCCAATGCGGTGAACGCGCTGGAGGATACCGGCTTTTACTGCGTAGACAACATCCCGGCCAAGCTGATTAGCAAGTTTATAGAGCTTTGCGTCGGCGCTGCCGCGACGATGGAGCGCATCGCGCTGGTCATCGACGTGCGGGGCCGCGAGCGGTTCTCCAGCCTTTCTTCCAGCCTGGAGGAGCTGGACGCCGCCGGGCAGAGCTATAAGATACTGTTTTTGGACTGTCAGGATACCGCCATCATGCACCGCTATAAAGAAACCCGCCGCCGCCATCCGCTGATGGACGAGGGCTGCTCCACCATCGAAGAAGCGTTGGCGCAGGAGCGCCGCCTGCTGGAGCCCGCCCGCCGCCGGGCCGATTACATCATCGACACCACCCTGCTCACCGCGGGGCAGCTCAAGGAGCGGGTAGCCTCGCTCTTTTCGGACAGAGCGTCGGCCATGGTGGTCAACTGCATGTCCTTTGGGTTTAAGTACGGCATCCCGCCCGAGGCCGATTTGGTCTTTGACCTGCGCAGCCTGCCCAACCCCTTTTACATCGAGCAGCTGCGCCCCAAAACCGGGCTGGATAGCGAGGTGGAAAGCTATGTGTTTGCCAACCCGCAGGCCAACCAGCTTTTGGAGAAGCTCTGCGACCTGACCGGGTTTTTGGTGCCGCTGGCCGAGGCCGAGGGCCGCAGCCAGTTCACCGTCGCCATCGGCTGCACCGGCGGCCGCCACCGTTCGGTGGCCTTTACCGAAAAAATCAGCCGCTATCTGGGTGAAAAGGGCCACAACGCCATCATCCTGCACCGCGATATCAGAAAGTAGCCGCCCGGCACAGCGGCCGGCCGCAGAGGCATTAGGGACAAGCCCCTGCCTGCTGCTTTTATGACGAGGGCTTTTAGTGTGAAAATCACGCTAAGCCGTCATCTGCCAATCGCTCCTCGCCTGTGGCGAGAACCGCGGATTGATGCACAAAAAGACCATTCCTTTTCATGGTCTGCTCGTGCCCAAACGAAAGTGGAAGGAATAGTCTTTGCCATGACATTTGCTTTTCAGATAAAAAATGAGATATACAACAAAAGCCTGCGCCTGCGGGGCGACAGGGCGCGTACCTACGGCCTTTTGCTGTTTGCCCGCCACTTCGACAGCCAGCGGATGCTGCTCAGCACCGAGCACCGGGGGGTGGCAAGGCTGTACGGCGACCAAATCAGCAACCTTGTGGGGCTGCAGGGCAGCATCACCCTGCTTTCACAGAACCGGGGCGGGCGCGAAAGCTTCACCGTGCGGGTGGATAGCGCCGCCGACCGCCAGCGCGTGCTGGATTTTTTCCACCAGCAGGGGGATGCCATCGACCAGACGCTGTTGGATACCCCCGAGGCGGTTTTTTCCTTTTTGGCGGGGGCCTATCTGGCCTGCGGCAACATCAGCGACCCCGAAAAAACCTACCGCCTCGAGTTCGCCCTCTCCCGCCCGGGGCTGGCCGAGGGCTTTGCCGCGCTGCTGGAGCAGGCTGGCTTTGCCCCCAAGGTTTCGCTGCGCCGGGGGCTGCCGGTGGTCTACTTCAAAGAGAGCGAGCAGATCGAAGAGCTGACCGCCGCCATGGGGGCCTCCAAGCAGGCCCTTGAGATTATGAACATCAAGATTTACAAGGATATCCGCAACCGGGCCAACCGGCAATCCAACTGCGACACCGCCAACATCGACAAAACCATCGCGGCGGGGCAGCAGCAGGTGGCCGATATCCGCCTGATAGCCGAAAACCGGGGGCTTGATTCCCTCTCGGACGACCTGTGCCAACTGGCGCAGCTGCGCCTCGAACACCCCGAAGCCTCGCTGCGCGAGCTCAGCGAGCTGCTGGGGGGCGGCGTCACCCGCTCGGGGGTCAACCATCGGATGGGGCGCATCGCCGCGCTGGCCGCCGAAATCCGGGAAGGGCAGGGCGGCTGTGCCTGACCTTTTTCCAGACGTTTGGAAAGCTTCGAGGGGGTTGCAGCACACTGCCTGCACCATCGCCGCAGATTGACACAGATACCCCGCGGCAACGGGTGTAGGGGCGACCTGTGGTCGCCTGCCAATCACCGACTCACCGCAGGTGACGCCCCTCCGGGGCGCTTGCATGTTCTGCGGAACATGCGTGTGTCTTTTTCTGCGAAAAAGGACACGAAGCGCCTCACGGGCGGGACTAAGCCCCCCCGTGTGCCCCCCAAGCCTCCGGCGGGGTTGGAACGACCCGTACAGCCATAGCTGCAAAGGAAATCATGTAGGGGCGATGCCCCCTGTCGCAGGTTTGCTATCTCCGTCGGCTACGCCGACCACATTGGCCCGAGCGGCCCATCCCGCAGCCCCAGTAGGGGCGACCTGTGGTCGCCTGCCAATCACCGACTCACCGCAGGTGACGCCCCTCCAAGGAGGGTAACAGGAAACACGCCCACCTTTTACAGAACCCAAAGACACAAGCGGCCTCCCGTCGCCAGCCCAATGAAAGGAAGTGAAGCAGGTTGACCGACTTTACCCACCTGCATGTACATACCGAATACAGCCTTTTGGACGGCGCCTGCCGCATCAAGGAGCTGGTGGCCCGCGCCAAGGCGCTGGGCCAGAGCGCCGTCGCCATCACCGACCACGGGGTGATGTACGGGGTCATCGATTTTTACCGCGAAGCCAAAAAGCAGGGGATTAAGCCCATCATCGGCTGTGAGGTCTATGTGGCACCCCGTTCCCGCTTCGACAAGGTGAACCGGGTGGATAGTTCGCCCGCCCACCTTGTGCTGCTCTGCAAAGACAACGTGGGCTATCAAAACCTGGTCTATCTGGTTTCCCGCGGCTTCACCGAGGGCTTCTACTTCAAGCCCCGCATCGACCACGAGCTGCTGCAGGGCCACACCGAGGGCCTTATCTGCCTTTCCGCCTGCCTCGCGGGGGAGATTCCCCGGGCACTGATGGCGGGGGACTACGAAAGGGCCAAGGAAACCGCCCTCTTTTACCGCGACGCCTTCGGGCCGGAAAACTACTTCATCGAGATACAGGACCACGGCATCCCCGAGCAGCGGGAGATTTTGCCCGGCCTCATCCGCCTTGCCGAGGAAATCGGTGTGGGGCTGGTGGCCACCAATGACGCCCACTACAATGAAAAGGCCGACAGCCGGATGCAGCACCTGCTCATCTGCATCCAGACCAACCACACGGTGGACGAAGAGGTCGACCTCGAGTTCCCCACGCAGGAGTTTTACATCAAATCCCGCGAGGAGATGGCGGCGGTTTTCCCCCATCTGCCGCAGGCGCTGGATAACACGCTGGAGATTGCCCGCCGCTGCGAAGTGGAGTTTGAGTTCGGCCACACCCGCCTGCCCCTCTACGTCGCCCCCGACGGCTGGGATAATGCCGAGTACTTCCGCAAGCTCTGCTTTGAGGGGCTGGCCCGCTATTACGGCGAGGCCCCCGACCCGGCGGTGGTGCAGCGGCTGGAATATGAGCTTGAAATTATCACCCGCATGGGCTATGTGGATTACTTCCTCATCGTCTACGACTTCATCGACTACGCCAAGAAGCAGGATATTCCGGTGGGGCCGGGGCGTGGCTCGGGTGCGGGCAGCCTTGCCGCCTACTGCGTGGGCATCACCGGCATCGACCCCATCCGCTATAACCTGCTCTTTGAGCGGTTCTTAAACCCCGAGCGCATCAGCATGCCCGACTTTGACATCGACTTTTGCTATGAGCGCAGACAAGAGGTCATCGACTATGTGATAGACAAATATGGCGCCGACCACGTGGCCCAGATTATCACCTTCGGCACCATGGCGGCGCGAGGGGCCATCCGCGACGTGGGCCGGGCCATGGGTATGAGCTACCAGACGGTGGATCAGGTGGCCAAGCTGGTGCCGATGGAGCTGCATATGACCATCGAAAAGGCGCTGGCCTCCTCCACCGAACTGCGGGAGCTTAGCGGCGCCGACCCCAAGGTGGCCGAGCTGATTGAGAT
>JAEWWW010000111.1 GCA_023396215.1 Bacillota bacterium
CCCCCCCCCCCCCCCCCCCACCCTGTGTGTTAATCCCACAATGCTGCGCACAGGGCGGCGAAAAGTGTAAAAAACACCGCACAGGGCTGGATTTATTGCTAGGCTTTTCGCCCAGAATATGCTATAATACATTGGTTATACAAGCAAAAGGGGGATGGCGCGACCTTGGATGAGCAGAGCATAAAACAAGAGATGCAGCGGCTTGCCGGTGAGCTGGAACGCCACAACCATCTTTATTATAATCTGGACGCCCCCGAGCTGGAGGACTATGAGTACGACCGGCTGCTGCACACCCTGATTGATTTGGAGGAGCAGTACCCCCACCTGCGCGCGCCCGATAGCCCCACCCTGCGGGTAGGGGGCAGCGCCCATAACAGCTTTGCCCCGGTACAGCACGCGGTGCAGCTTGGCTCGTTGCAGGATGTGTTTGATAAAGACTCGCTCTATGCCTTTGACAAGCGGGTGCGGGATGCGGTGCAAAGCCCCCGCTATGTGGTGGAGCCCAAGATAGACGGCCTTTCGGTGGCTCTGGAGTACCGTGACGGGCTGTTTTACCGCGGGGCCACCCGGGGCGACGGCTTTACCGGCGAGGATGTTACCGAAAATCTGCGCACGGTGCGCAGCATACCGCTTCGTCTGCCCCAAAGCCTGCCGCTTTTGGTGGTCAGGGGCGAGGTCTATATGCCCCGGCAAAGCTTTGAACGGGTGGTTGCCCAGCAGGAGCTGATGGATGAAACCCCCTTTAAAAACCCCCGCAACGCCGCCGCCGGCTCGCTGCGGCAGAAAAACCCGGCCATCACAGCCAAACGGGGGCTGGATATCTTCGTGTTCAACATCCAGCAGATAGAGGGCACGGCGCTGCAAAGCCACAGCCAATCGCTGGATTTCCTAAAGACGCTGGGCTTTCAGGTATCGCCCACCTACAATACCTTCGAGAGCATAGACGATGTGCTGGTCGAGATAGAATCCATCGGCCACCGCAGGGGGGAATACCCCTTTAATATAGATGGCGCGGTTGTAAAGGTTGATAGCTTTACACAGCGAGAAGCCCTTGGAGCCACCTCAAAAGCGCCCAAATGGGCGGTAGCCTACAAGTATCCGCCCGAGCTGAAAGAAACGGTTCTGCGCAGGATTGTGGTGCAAGTGGGCCGCACCGGCGCGCTGACCCCGGCGGCCGAGTTTGACCCCATCGAGCTTGCGGGCACCACGGTGGGGCGCGCGTCGCTGCATAATCAGGACTTTATCACCCAAAAGGGCATTGCCATAGGAGATACCATCGTGGTGCGTAAGGCGGGGGATATCATCCCCGAGGTGGTGGAGGTGGCCCGGCACAACCCGGAAAGCCCGGTCTACCAGCTGCCGGCCAACTGCCCCTCCTGCGGCACCGCGGCGGTGCGTGAGAAAGACGAGGCTGCGCTGCGCTGCCCCAACATCGACTGCCCGGCCCAACTGCTGCGCAACCTGATTCACTTTGCCTCGCGGGACGCCATGAACATCGACGGCCTGGGGGTCGCGGTGGTCGCCGCGCTGGTGGAGGCGGGGCTGGTGAAATCGCCCGCCGACCTCTACCTGTTACATGCCGAGCAGTTGGAGCCGCTGGAGCGCATGGGCAAAAAGAGCGCCCAAAACCTGATAGAGGCCCTCGAGCGTTCCAAGGGCAATGATTTGAGCCGCCTGATATTTGCCCTTGGTATTCGCAACATCGGGCAGCGGGGGGCGGCGCTGCTGGCCCGCCACTTCGGCAGCATCGACAAAATCATCCCGGCCACCGAAGAAGAGCTGACCGCCATCGACGGCTTCGGCGGGGTAATGGCCTCCAACCTGATACAGTTCTTTGGCGACCCCCACAACCGGCAGTTGATAGAGCGCCTGAGAGAAGCGGGGGTCAACCTGCAAGCGGAGGTACAGCCCGTTTCGGACAGCCTTGCGGGGCTCACCTTTGTGCTTACCGGGACGCTGCCCACTCTGACCCGCAACGAGGCCAAAGAGCTGATTGAAAGCCGGGGCGGCAAGGTGAGCTCCAGCGTTTCGGCCAAGACCGATTATCTGCTGGCCGGCGAGGACGCGGGCAGCAAGCTGACCAAGGCCCGGCAGCTGGGTATAAAAATCATCGACCAACAAGCTTTTTTAGAGATGATACAATCATCTTGATATATCATGCCGCCGCTGCGCGGCTGCGACTAAAAGGGAGGAAGCACACGTGAATATTGATATCAGGCATCTTGCCAAGCTATCCCGCCTGCATGTGGACGACGCAAAGCTGCCCAAGTTCCAGCAGGAGATGGAGAAGATTTTGGAGCTGGTGGACAACCTGCCCCAGCTTTCCGGCGGCAACATCGGCATCGACATCGACAACCCCATGACGCTGCGCAGCGATACCGTTACCCCCTCGCTGAGGCGTGACGACGTGCTGCGCAACGCGCCGCAGACCGAAGCGGGCTGCGTGGTCGTTCCAAAGGTTGTTGAGTAAACAGTTCTGCAATAAGGTACAACATCTGCGCGGGCTGTGCCCGTTGCCGCGCAAAGGGCGGCAGGTTAAAAACAAAGGGGTTTTTAGCCGCACATTAGCATAAGGGAGAGTTTAACGATGCAGCTATATGAAAAAAACGCTCATGAGCTGGCGGCGCTGCTGAGAGAAGGCAAGTGCAGCGCCCGCGAGATTACACAGTCGGTTTTTGACCGCATCGAGCAGGTTGAGCCGACCGTCAACGCCTTTATCACCATCACCCGGGAGCAGGCCGAGGCGCAGGCCGGCGCTGTGGACGCCAAGCTGGCGGCAGGCGAGGCCCTCGCCCCTCTGGCGGGCATCCCTGTGGGGCTTAAGGACAACCTCTCTACCAAAGAGGTGCTCACCACCTGTGCCTCCAAGATACTGTACAACTATCGGCCGCCCTTCAACGCCACCGTGGTCAACAAGCTGGCGGCGGCAAACGCTGTGACGCCCGGCAAGCTGAATATGGACGAGTTCGCCATGGGCTCCTCCACCGAAACCTCTCACTATGGGCATACCAAAAACCCCTGCAACACCGAATATGTGCCGGGCGGCAGCTCGGGCGGTTCGGCCGCTTCTGTGGCCGCCGGTGAGTGCGTACTGGCGCTGGGCAGCGATACCGGCGGCTCTATCCGCCAGCCCGCTTCCTACTGCGGCATTGTGGGGCTCAAGCCCACCTACGGCTCGGTTTCGCGCTATGGTTTGGTGGCCTTTGCCTCCTCCCTCGACCAGATAGGCCCTATGGGCCGCTGTGTGGAGGACGTGGCAATGCTTTATAGCGCCATCTGCGGCAAAGACCCGATGGACGCCACCTCGGCCAACCGCAGCTACCCCGACTTTGCGTCGCTGCTCAGCGCCGATGTTTCCGGCCTGAAAATCGGCCTGCCCAAAGAGTATTTTGGCGACGGTGTGGAGCCTTATGCCAAAAAGCTGGTGATGGATGCCGCCAAAGCGCTGGAAAGCAGGGGAGCGACCCTCACCGAGCTTTTGCTGCCCAGCACCGGACATGCCCTGAGCGCCTACTACATCATCTCTTCGGCCGAGGCTTCCTCCAATCTGGCGCGGTTCGACGGCGTGAAGTACGGCTACCGCACTCCGCACTATGAAAACCTGCTGGATCTTTACGAAAAGAGCCGCAGCGAGGGCTTTGGCGACGAGGTACAGCGCCGCATTATGCTGGGCACCTTTGTGCTTAGCTCGGGCTACTACGACGCTTACTACAACCGGGCCAAGCTGCTGCAGCGGCAGTTGACCGAGGAGTTTGAACAAGCCTTCAAGAGCTGTGACCTGCTGCTGACCCCCACCACCCCCTCCACCGCCTTTAAGCTGGGCGAGCGCATCGGCGACCCGGTACAGATGTATGCCAACGATATCTGCACCGTGCCGGTCAATATCGCCGGTCTGCCGGGTATTTCGATACCCTGCGGCACTGAGGCGGGCCTGCCGGTAGGGCTGCAGCTCA
>JAEWWW010000112.1 GCA_023396215.1 Bacillota bacterium
TTTATCAACCACCCGGTTTTCCGGGCGCTAATGGGGGACTATTCGGGGGGGCGGCGCCCCCCGCACCCCCGCACCGCTCTGCTCTGCGCAGCCGATGGTTATGGGGCGCACTGTGGTAGGGCCGGGGCCGCCCACAGGCCTCAGATTCAAAGCCGTTCCAGCCCCGCCGGAGGCTTGGGGTAGGTTGGCCTATTGCTGTGGAAACCGGCGATTGAAAGCCCAGTGATTGCTGCTCACCCCGCTGACTAGGCGCTTGCGTGTTTTGCAGAACATGCGGGCGTCTTTCAGACGCGAAGCGCCTCGCGGGCGGGACTAGTCCCCCCGTGTGCCCCCCAAGCCTCCGGCGGGGTTGAAGCGGGATACCCCCCAACCCTGCGCTTCTCTGCACAGATGGTAGTTTGCTGGACAACCTGCGGCGGGCGTAAGGTACGGGGCACGGGGGCCGCAGGCCCCCTCTCAATGGCCCTCTCCTATTGCGACGTATTACCGTTTTCTCATTATTGGGCAATGGGAAGGAATCAGCCCTCCAGACGCTAATCTGGGGGGCCGGTAAGCGTATCAAAAACAGGCAGGGGCGGCTATATGCCGCCCCCATGAGAAGTGATATTATGTCATCCTATGCAGGCGGGCGGCTGACAGCCGACCCTATCCCGCTTAAGCGTGCTTGGCACGGATGTATTCGTCCATCGCACGGGCGGCGGTTTTGCCCGCGCCCATGGCCTGAATGACGGTGGCCGCACCGGTCACGGCGTCGCCTCCGGCAAAGACCCCCTCGCGGCTGGTCTGGCCCTGCTCGTTGGTGACGAGACAGCCACGCCGGTTGGTCTCCAGCCCCGGCGTGGTGGAGCGTATCAGCGGGTTGGGCGAGGTGCCGATGGCCATGATGACGGTGTCCACCTCCAGCTCAAAGTTTGAGCCTTCTTTAACCACCGGGCTGCGGCGACCCGAAGCATCCGGCTCGCCCAGCTCCATCTCGACGCACTCAAGGCCGCGCACCAGGCCGTTTTCATCGCCCAGCACACGCACCGGGTTGCAGAGCACCTTGAAGATAATCTCTTCCTCTTCGGCGTGATGCACCTCCTCGACACGGGCGGGCATCTCTTCCATCGAGCGGCGGTAAACGATATAGACCTTCTCCGCACCCAGACGCTTGGCGCTGCGGGCGGCATCCATGGCGACGTTGCCGCCGCCTACCACAGCCACCGCGCGGCTGTGCTTGATGGGGGTATCGTAGCTGTTGTCGTAGGCCTTCATCAGGTTGATGCGGGTGAGGTATTCGTTGGCCGAATAGACCCCCACCAGGCTTTCGCCCTCGATGCCCATAAAGGAGGGCAGACCGGCGCCCGAGCCGATAAAAATAGCTTCAAAGCCCTGTTCAAAGAGCTCATCCACCGAGAACACCCGGCCGACCACCATGTTGGTCATAATCTTGACCCCGAGGCGCTCAAGGTTTTCTATCTCGCGGCGGACAATCGCCTTGGGCAGGCGGAACTCAGGGATGCCGTAGACCAGCACGCCGCCCGCCATATGAAAGGCCTCAAAGATGGTGACCTCATACCCAAGGCGGGCCAGATCTCCGGCGCAGGTCAGCCCTGCGGGGCCTGCTCCAAGCACCGCCGCCTTGCGCCCGTTGGGCTGCGGGGGGGCCTCCTGCTTGGTGTGGTTGGCCATGGCCCAGTCGGCGGCAAACCGCTCGAGGCGGCCGATACCCACCGGCTCGCCCTTGATGCCCCGCACGCAGAGCTTTTCGCACTGGCTTTCCTGCGGGCAAACCCTGCCGCAAACGGCGGGCAGAGCGTTGGTTTCTTTGATGGTTTCATATGCGCCGGCATAATCGCCTTTGGCAATCCTGGTGATAAAATCGGGTATCTGCACATTGACCGGGCAGCCGTTTACACAGGGCCGGTGCTTGCAGTTGAGGCAGCGGGTGGCTTCCTCCTCGGCCATTTCAGGGGTGTAGCCGTAGGATACCTCCTCAAAGTTTTTGTTGCGCACCTTGGGGTCCTGATGGGGCATCGGAGTCTTTTTCGGATTCATATTAGCCACGGGTTACACCTCCTGTCAGGCGGCAGACATGAGCGGTTTCGCTGTCGGTCTGCTCCTGCTTGCGGTAAAAGGAATTTCTGCGCATCAGCTCGTCAAAATCCACCTGATGCCCGTCAAAGTCGGGGCCGTCGACGCAGGCGAATTTGGTCTGGCCGCCCACGGTGACACGGCAGCCGCCGCACATGCCGGTGCCGTCAATCATAATGGGGTTGAGGCTCACCAGCGTGGGAATGTTATATTCCCGGGTCAGGTTGCTGATGGCCTTCATCATCACCACCGGGCCGATGGCGATGACGGTGTCGTACTTCGCCCCATCCTCGATGAGGCCGCGCAGTACGTCGGTCACAAAGCCCTTTTGGCCGTGGCTGCCGTCGTCGGTGGTGATAAACAGGCGGCTGCTGGCTGCCTGCATCTCCTCCTCCAAAATGACAATTTCTTTGCTGCGGAAGCCGGCGATGATATCCACATGCGCCCCGGCTTCAAACAGCGCCTTGGCCTGAGGATACGCGATGGCGCAGCCCACGCCGCCGCCCACCACGCAGGCGCGGCCGATGCCCTCAAGGTGGGTGGGCTTGCCCAAAGGCCCTGCTAAATCGAGAATGCCCTGCCCCTCTTCAAGGGCCGCCAGCATCTTGGTAGAACGCCCCACCGCCTGAAAAATCAGGGTGATGGTGCCTTTTTCACGGTTATAATCGGCAATGGTCAGCGGGACTCTCTCCCCCTGCTCATCCACACGGAAGATGATAAACTGGCCCGGCAGGGCCTTTGCTGCGATGAAAGGCGCAGAGACCTCCATCAGCGTAACCGCTTGGTTCAACTGTTTCTTTTTCACAATTTGGTACAAAACTTTCTCCTCCAAGCAAGGGGCATGCTCCCCTGAAACTTTGTGCCTAATTATAATATAATTGTTTTATAAAGGCAAATAAATCCCGCGGCGGATAACTGACAAAAGATACCGCCTAAAACAATGAAAAATTGTAGTTATAACACAAAAAACGGCAGATTCGGCGCTGTTTACCCCTCAAAAGCCGTTTTTGCGTGTCCTGTGATAAAGGGAGCCCTGCCATCGGTTGGCAAGGCTCCCAAAATCTTTCTATCGCCCGGTAAAGGGTTCTCCGGTTTGGGGCTTCGGCCTGCTGTAGCCGCCGCGGCCGCTACTCGGCGTTGACGGTGACCGTGCAGGTCTTAGAAAAGCCGCCTTCCTCGGTGGTGACGGTAACGATGTAGCTGCCGGGGGCCGAGGCGGTCACGTTGCCATTGACATCCACCGAAACGCCGCTGTCGGGGCAGCTCCACAACAGTTTTTTGTTGCTGGCGTTGCTGGGAATGACGCTGGCGTCCAGCCTTTGGCCTGCGCCCACCAGCAGGGTGAGTTCAGCGGGGCTGAGGTCAACCCCGGTCACCGCGATGTTGGCTTCCTCCACCGTGATTCTGCAGGTGGCAGTATGGCCGCCGTCGTTGGTTTTGACGGTGATGGTGGCGCTGCCCAAGCCCGTCACCGTGATGCTGCCGTTTGACACGGTTACAACCCCGGTGTTATCCGAGCTCCAACTCAGCGATTTATCGGTGGCGTTGGGGGGAACAACCGTCGCAGCCAGCGCCGTACCGCTCTCGCCCGGCCTGAGCATCAGGCTGGTTTTATCCAGACTGACCCCGGTTACCGCAACGCTGGCATCATTGACCGTCACGTTGCAGACGGCTGTATGGCCGCCGTCCACCGTTTTCACGGTAATTTTGGCTGTACCCTTGGCAACGGCGGTCACCTTGCCGCCATCCACTGTGGCGACGGCGGGGTTATCCGAGCTCCAGGTTACGGCGGGGTCAGACGCGCCTGCAGGCGCGATGGTGGCGGTGAGGGTTTCGCTGCCGCCTGTCGTCAGCGTCAGGCTATCCTTGTTGAGGCTGACCCCGGTTACCGGCACGGTGGCGGCGGTAACCGTCACGTTGCAGAAGGCCGATTTGGTGGGGTCGGCCACCGAGGTTGCCCGCACCTTTACGGTACCGGCTTTGAGCGCCTTAATCTTGCCGTTGGCGTCCAGACTGATGATGCCGCCTTCGTTGCCTTCGGCTGTCCATGTCACCTTCTGGTCGGTGTAGCTGCCGGTGAGGGTCACGGTGGGGATGAGGGTTTCCTCCTTGCCCACCTGCAGGGTGAGGTCGCTCTTATTCAGCGCAACCGTTACGGTGCCTGCCTGTGTTACCGTCAGGTCGCAGGTTGCGGTGAAGCCGCCGTCCTCGGTTTTGGCGGTAATCTTGGCGGTACCGGCCTTGAGGGCCTTGACGGTGCCGTCCTCGCCGACAG
The DNA here is from genome assembly GCA_023396215.1 of Bacillota bacterium. GTDB lineage: Bacteria > Bacillota > Clostridia > Oscillospirales > Ruminococcaceae > Heteroruminococcus. The sequence continues at coordinate 4,349 of JAEWWW010000112.1, forward strand.
TGGCAACCGAGGTATCCGAGCTGCTCCACAGCACGGTTTTATTGCTGGCGTTGTCGGGCTTAACGGTGGCCACCAGCTTTTCAGTAGCGCCCACTGCCAGACTCAGGGTGTTTTTGTTCAGGGTAACAGAGGTGGGTGCCACAAGGTTGGTTTCGCCCACCGACTGGGTGCCGGTGATGACGGTGCCGCCGCCCACCGATTCGTAGTAGGCCTCGATGGCGTTGGCGATGCCTGTGGCTATCTTATCCTGATAGGAGGAGGAGCGCAGCTTTTCATACTCGCTGGCGGTGGTTACGAAGCCGCATTCGGCCAGCACCGCCGGGTACTGCGCCACGCGGGTTACATAGTAGCGCCCAAACTTGCCGCCCCGGTTTGAGGTGGAAAGCGCCGAAGCCGCCTTAGAGGCTATCTGGCTTGCCAGCCCCGAAGCAAATGGGCGGAAGTAATAGGCCTCGCTGCCGGTGGCGGTGATGCTGGTGGAGGCGTTGTTATGTACGCTGACAAACAGGTTGGGGTTGTAGGCCTTGGCCTGACTGACGCGGGATTCCAGCGATACATAGGAGTCGGTGTTAATCATCTTGACGTTGGCCCCTCTATCCTCGAGGATATCGACCAACCTTTCGGCGATGGCCCGGTTCAGGACCCTTTCAGGGTAGCTGGGGTGAGAGCCCAACGCGCCGGGGTCGTAGCCGCCGTGGCCGGGGTCGACCACGATGTAAGCGCCGCCGAGGCCGCCGCCCGAAAGCGCGGGCGGGTTGTTGAAGCGGAAGGTCAGCGTGCCCTTGTCGGCGTAGGAGGGCTTAACGCCCAGGAACCCGCCCGAGGTGCGCAACTTGAGCCGCAGGGTGCTGCCGCTCCATGTGGCCGAGGTAAACAGGGGGTTTTTGTTCAGCGTCAGGTTGCCCGGTACCGTTTTGGTGTTGTGGAACTCAATAGTGATTTGGCTGGAGGAGTAGCTCATGGTGTAGCTCACCTTCTGGCCGGTAAACAGATTGAGGTTGGTGTAACGGCTATCGGCCACTACCGAAAGACCGCTGATTTTATTGTTTTCTACACCGCTGGAGATTGACCGAACGCTGCCGGCATAAACCCGAAGCCCCGAAGCCAGATTGTAGTAGGTAAAGGTGCTGTTGCCCTCTTTGTAGACAATCTGGTCGCCCAGGGTGTAATCCCGCGCGCCGGCAGGCAGGGGGTAGTAGCCGGAGTCGGAGATGTCGTTGAGGGTGCTGCTGGAGAAGGTTTCGGCCTCCACCACCGAAATCTCCACCGGCTTGCCGTCCCCGATGGCAACCAGCTTATTAATCTTGACAGCCGCGCCGGTCAGGCTTTCGGTCACGCCCTGCCAGCTGCCGGTTACCTTAATGTTGCCGATATTCTGCACCGAGCCGGTGGCGCCGGGGACTTTGTAAACCCCCGAGTACTGGATGTAGGAGGTTTCTCTCAGGTCTTCGGCGGTGTCGTCGTCGGCGGTGGTGGCCCGCAGCGTGACGGTGCTGCCGCCTACCGAAGCGGTAACCGTCGCCCCCTCATAGGCCTGGGCGGTGATGGTAATCTCGGTGCCGCCGTTGACGGTGAGGCTGCCTACCGGGGAGATTTCTTTGAGCACCTGCACCTGACGGGTGATGGTGTAGGTGATTTTTTTCTCTTTATGCTCGATGGTGAAGGTGTTTGCGCCCGGCTTGAGCTCATAGTTGACCGCGAACAGGCCGTTGCGGTCGGGCTCAATCTCTTCGCCGTTGATGGTTACCTTCTGGGTGGGGTCTGAACCGCCGCTGAAGGTCACCGTTTTGTCATAGGTGGTGAAGGTGGTCTTGGCGGGCTTGGACATGGTCAGCTCGGTGAGGATATCCTCCGCCTTGACCTCTTTGTTGTAGTACTTCAGCAGCAGGTCGGTGGCGCCGCCCGGGTTGGCGGCCAAGCGGCTGAGAGAGTTAAAGATGCTGCCCGAGTAGCCGGTTGCGTTGCGGGCCTCGATGACCTGCTTGGTGAGCTGGTCTGAAGCCGACCAGCCGGTGTTGGTGCTGCCTATCCTGCTGGAGGATTGCAGCACATACATCTCGACGCTGCGCTGGCTGGCCAACTGGCCCCACCAGGATACCACCGTGCCAAAGGGCACCGCGGGGTCGGTGAGCGAGCCGTAGGCGTCCACCACGACGAAATCCACCAGATTGCTTTCTATGTACGCCTTGACATCGGCGTTGCCGCTGCCCAGCGCGGTAAAGCTGGCCTTGGTGGCCGAGCCTTTTTCATCCTCGCTTTTGTTCTGCCACACCGGGTCGGTGAGCAGGCCCAATTGGGTGCCGCGCGCATAGGTGCGCAGCGTTTCTGATACCAGCTTGACCACCCTGTCGGGCACCTTGGTCATGTAGTGCTCATAGCCGATGGCGCCGCCGGCCTTGAGGTAGGCCGCATAGCTGGAGGTGGTTTGGGGGTTGTAGTAGCTGCGCAGCAGAATGCCGTCCAGCTTGTAGCTTTCGCCAAAGCCTCTGGCTTCGGCGGCCACGGCGTCAAGGAAAGCGCCGTCCACATAATCGGGGGCCGAGAGCTGGCTGCCGTTGTGGGTAATAAGGGCGTCGTAGATGGCGTAGATATAGAAATTGCTCTCACGGGCCTTATCGATGATGTACTGGGTGGGGTCGAAGGAATCGAAGGCTCTGGGGAGCCTTGCGCTCTTGTAGGTAACCTTATCCTTCAGGGTGGTGTCGATGACGATGGTGTTCATGGTCAGGTTCTTTGCCTTGCCGATGGCGGCGTCAATCTCTTTTTTGACCGCGGCCTCGCTCTTGTCAGAGCCGGCGAGGAAATCTACCCCCGGCACAATGAATACCGCCCGCATCTCATCCGGCTTATTGAAAGAAATGGGGGTTGTGTCTATGACGCTGCCCCCCGGCTGCTGGATGGGCTCCTGCTCGTCCGGTTCGGAGTCCTGCTCCGGCGGCAGCTCGCCCTCGGGCGGCTCCTCCTGCTGGCTGCCGGAGGAAGACTTGGCAATCAGCGGCCCGCTGAGCATCGCCGCAGCCACACCCGCCGACACCATAATCCCCACAAACAGCAGAGAAAGTATGAGAATAAGCGTTTGGTTTTTCCTTTTCCTTCTTCGAGCCAATGGTTCTACCTCCCTCTGGCTGCCGGTTTCGTGACAAAACAGCCAGTTTGTGTCGGCCCCGCCGCCGCTGTGGCGCGGCCATGGGGCAATGCTTCGGCAAAGCGTTGTGCCTGCCTGTTATGCCGCGGCGCTGCAAGTAGCCTTGCAGGTTTTGCAGCTTTTTCATTTGTTTTTGCAGGGCGTTTCATGCCGGTACCATATGTATCCGAGGCAGCGCCGCCTTCGCGGCCTGCCGCCGGCCCTGTTTTTGCGGTTCTTTTTTAGAGAATCGCCTCAAGGTTCTGCCGCTCCTTGGTTTGCTGGCTGCCCCCGCCAAAGACAGAGTCGTAGCGGTAGAGCACAAAGCCGCCGTAGCGCGACTGCTCCCGCGAGGATTTAACCATGCGGGCCAGAATATCGGTGGTGCCAATCCACTCGTTTTTGCCGCCCCCCGCGTAGTTGTCGGCCTGCCCCAGCTTGTAGGCGGCAAGGCCCACATAAAGCTGTACCGAGTTCACCTTGATAATCTTGTTCCAGGACTGCACCACGGTGGCAAAGGGCTGGGTCTGGTTATCAAAGCCGTAGTATATCTGGGGGCAGATATAGTCGATATACCCGGTGTTGGAGGTCCATTTCTCCACGTCGATGAACTGGCCGTCGTAGTTGTTCTTCATATTGCCCTGGGGGCTGATGCCAAATACCACCGAGTCGTCCACCGCTTTGATGGCCGCGTATACATCCCGCACAAGGATATTGACATTCTCGCGCCGCCAGTTGGCCTGGGTCATACCCCCGCCGCTGTTTTTATAGGCGTTGTAGGTCTTGGAGTCAAAGGACATGTTGGTGGTGGGGTAAAAGTAGTCGTCAAAATGGATGCCGTCCACCGGGTAGTTCTCCACAATCTCGCGCACGCCGTCCACAATCAGTTCGCGGGCTTCGGCATGGCCCGGGTTATAATAGATGCCCCCGTCGTACTGGATGACGGCGTCCGAGCCGCTGCCTATCCAAATCTGGGCCTGATTGTCGCTGCTGAGCGCCCGGCTGCCCGACGCCCGCACCCGGTAGGGGTTAATCCACGCCTCGATGCGCAGACCTGCGTCGTGGGCCTTTTCCACCATGATATCCAGCGGGTCGTAGCCGGGGTCTTTGCCTTCGGTGCCGGTGCAGAGGTAGGACCATGGGAAGTAATCCGACCGGTAAAGGGCGTCGGCAAAGGGGCGCACCTGCACAAAAACGGTGTTGAGACCCATATCGGCCATATTGTCAAAGGCCTTGGTAACGGCGCTTGTAAACTGCGACTGGCTTTTGCCTTTCAGCATGCTGTCCAGCTCAAGGTAGGAGAGCCAGACCGCCCGTACCTCATCCTGCGGCGCGGGCCGGTTGGAGCCGCCGCTTGTCTTGCTGCTGCTGGAGCTAACCGGCTTGCTGCTGGAGCTGGAGGAGGAGCTGCTGGAGGAAGAGGGCTTACTGCTGCTGGAAGAAGCAGGCTTGCTGCTGCTACTGCTGCTGGAGGAGGACGATGAGCTGCCCTCGATGGTGCTGGAAGGGTCGGGGAACTCGGGCGTAACCGGCGGTTCGCTGCTGTCGCTGCTGGAGAATATAATCGAACCGGAACCGCTGATGATATCTCCGGGTGTTTTTTCGGACGACCTGCCGCACCCCGCCGAAGCCATGACCAGTACAAAAGCAGCCAAAGCTGCAACCAGTTTCTTCATTTAAATACCTCTTCTATTTATTGCTGTTAAATATGTACTGAAAGGAGCCGCCGCACACATGTCAAGGAACAGGCAGGAGCCGGTTTTTGCGGCAGCCTGTCATCTGTTCCGGATATTGAAATAATCACCCTTGTTCCGAACATTTGCACAAAGATACCATTATATATATTCTACACTCGTGCGACACAAAGGGTCAATAGGTTAGTGTCGATTACTGGCAGGTTTTGTTGCAAGATGCTGTGAGTTTATCTTGACAATTTCTCCCTCTCATAGGATACTATTCAATTATAAACAATATTCCCCCTGCCGGGAGGCCTTGTGCGTTCCCCCAGCCGCAGCGGGCAGCAAGAAACGGAGGGTGCTGAGCCTTGTTTTTTATCGGTATTTTTGGCACGGATTCAAAAATCGCCCCGCTGGGCGAGGTGCGTCAGGCCCCCTGCCCTGCCTGCGGCGAGCGGTGCAACCTGACGGTGATTAAGCGATACAATTACTTTCACGCCTTTTTTATTCCGGTTTTCAAATGGGGCAAGGGGTATCTTGCCACCTGCGGCTGCTGTGCCAGCATGCTGGAGCTGAGCCCCGAGCAGGGGCAACAGCTGGAGCATACCGGCCATTGCAGCCCCTCCCCTGAGGATTTGCACATTATTAAGGATAACAACCGGGGGCGCTGCCCCCACTGCAAGGCCTTTAACCCGCCCGGCAGCCGTTTTTGCAACAGCTGCGGCGGCGGGCTATAAGGGCGGCAAAAGCGGCTGCAAGGCCTGACCGACATTTTCAGCTGCCGGTGACAGCCGGCAGCAAAACGGCCTGCTTTGCAAGCATTTGCAAGGCAGGCTCCATTATAAAAGCAGAACAGAGCACAGCCAGGCTGCAAAAATCGTTGGGGGCGAGGCGGCAAACGCGGCCAATGCGGGAGCATATGGGGTATATGTGACCGAAATTGGCGAGTGCAGCCAACGAAGTAAGTAAAATGGCTTTAGACATTTTGCGGCCCGGCGATTTTTCGTCAGCCTGCAACAAGCCCCGAGGCAAGTTCTGCCTTGGGGCTTGTTTGTTTTGTAGCTGCCTATTACTTTTTCTTTTTGGGAAAACTAGTATCAATCAGCCGCTCCGCCGCCCGACGGCAAAGGTTGGAAAGGCAGGTCAGCGCCACCACCGCCAGCGCGGCGTCCAACTGGTCGCCCCTACCGGTGGTTTGCTCCACCAGACTGCGGGTCAGGTCGGGCAGCTGCTGGCGCTCAAGGTCTTTGAGCTCCAGCATGCTGTCGTAAAGCCCCAGCACCCTTTCGGGAATATAGCCGCTCTTATCGTCGGTAATCAGCGGGGAGATGCCCTCCAAAAGGCTGCTGATATCCTGTATGGTCAGCCCCTGCTTCAGGTTGTAAATCACCAGCATCATAAGCATATGCTCTTTGCTGTACTTTTTGCCCGCAATGCGGTTGAGCAGCCCTTCCTTGGAGTAGTTGTTTATCATGGTTTTGGTAATCAGCTTCTCTTCGGCGCTGCGGCGGTTATCGGTCAGCCACTCGTCAAAGAGGGTGGTAATCTGGTCCATGTAAAGGTCAATGCCCGGAATCTCCGCCGCGGGAATATCCTTCTCGTCAAAGGCGCCTTCTATAATCTGCATAATCTCCTCTGTGGTCATTGGCTGCTCCTCCCCCGTTTTGCCTGCAACTGCCGGCCGCCAAGCCGTGCCGATGCGCGGTAACTGTTATCATATTATAATATCTGATAAAAAAAATCAAGTTAGGTATTGCTACTTCTTAGATTATGTGGTATATTTTTATTGTAACATAGTTTTAATAACTACATTTAGTAGATTTATTCTCGAGAGGTGAGCTTATGTCAGGATATTTAAGAAAAGCAAGAGACCCCATCAGCAGCCTTACCCATCTGATTGCGGCCGTCCTTTTTGGCTGCGGCACGCTGCTGCTGCTGATAAAGGGGCTGGCTGTGGGCAGCGGTGCAGGCAGCGTGGCCGCCGCTTTGGCCTTTGGGTTTTCGCTGATTGCCCTTTACAGCACCAGCGCGGCCTATCATTTTTCCACCGCCTCTGAGCAGGTGATATTGACACTGCGCAAGCTGGACCATTCGATGATTTATGTGCTGATTGCCGGCAGCTACACCCCCATTTTGCTGCACTACTTCCCCGCCCCCAAAAGCATCTGGCTGACCGGGGCCATCTGGGGGCTGGCGGCGCTGGGCATTGCCGCCAAGCTGCTGTGGTTTAATGCACCCCGCATCCTCTACACCGGGTTTTACATCCTGATGGGATGGTTCATCCTGCTGGATCTTTCGGCCCTTGCCTCAATGGAACCGGCGGCCATCTGGATGCTGGTGCTGGGCGGGGTTTCCTACACCGTCGGCGGGGCCTGCTACGCGCTGAAGTGGCCCAACTTTTCGCCGCGGTTTGGCCACCACGAGTTTTTCCACCTGCTGGTGATGCTGGGCAGCCTGCTGCATTACCTCATCGTCTTTATTTTTGTGGTTTAGGACGTTTCTGAGAATGGAAAACCGAGGGGAAATTCGCTGAAAACAGGTGGATGCAAGGCAAAAAACGCAAAAACACTTCATGTATTCCCAGCTTTTTTAACGCGGTAAACGCTGTTTTCAGCAGAACTTGCCAAGAGTCTGAAATTTTCAGAACACCCCTGCCTCCCCCGCTGTCAAAAAAACGCCGCAGGTGAATATACTGTAATGTGAAGGCCAATGACGTCCTTACCATAGGGTAGGGGCGTCATTTTTTTATGGGAGGTTTGCATATGTGCGGAATTGCGGGTTGGATTGACTACGGCAAAGATCTGTCGGATAGCGGGAGCATCATGGAGGCCATGCTGGCCACGCTGGAAAACCGCGGCCCCGACGCGGGCGGCGTCTGGAAAAGCCCCCACGTGGCGCTGCTGCACCGGCGGCTGGCGGTGGTGGATATCGAGAACGGAAAGCAGCCGATGGTGAAGGAGCAGGGCGGTGAAAAATACATCCTGACCTACAACGGCGAGCTTTACAACACCGGGGAGCTGCGCCGCGAGCTGCTGGCGCTGGGCCACCGCTTTGCCGGGCACTCGGATACCGAGGTGCTGCTCACCGCCTACATCCAGTGGGGGGCCGGCTGCGTGGAGCGGCTCAACGGCATCTTTGCCTTTGCGGTGTGGGAGCAGCGGGAGCGACGGCTGTTCTTCGCCCGCGACCGGATGGGGGTCAAACCCTTTTTCTATAGCCGCAGCGGGGGCGGGTTGCTCTTTGGCTCCGAGCTGAAAACCCTGCTGGCCCACCCGGCTGTAAAAGCCCGCGTCGACCGTCAGGGGGCGCAGGAGCTGCTGATGCTTGGCCCCGGCAGAACCCCCGGGCAGGGGGTGTTTGCCGGTATCCTCGAGCTGCTGCCCGGCCACTGCGGCTATTACAGCGCCGGGGGGCTGCGGCTGTGGCCCTACTGGCAGCTAAAGGCCGCCCCCCACACCCACAGCCTCGCCGATACCGTCGACCGGGTGCGGGAGCTGGTGGAGGACGCGGTGCGGCGGCAGCTTGTATCGGATGTGGAGCTTTGCACCTTTCTCTCGGGGGGGCTGGATTCCAGCATCATCTCCTCGATTGCGGCGGCAAAATACCGGGAGGAGGGCAAGACCCTCGCCACCTTTTCGGTGGATTACCGGGATAACGACCGCTACTTTACCAAGAGCAGCTTTCAGCCCGACAGCGACGCGCCGTGGATAGAGCGGATGAGCGGTTACATCGGCTCGAACCACCACTATTTCACCATCGACACCCCGCAGCTGGTGCAGTCGCTGGGCGAGGCGACGCTGGCCCGCGACCTGCCGGGAATGGCCGATGTGGACGGCTCGCTGCTGCTCTTCTGCCGCTATGTCAAGCGCCACGCCACGGTGGCGGTTTCGGGCGAATGCGCCGACGAGGTATTCGGCGGCTACCCGTGGTACCACAGGCGCGAGATTTTGGAACGCCCTACCTTCCCGTGGGCGGGGTCGCTGGCGCTGCGCCGGTCGCTGCTGCTGCCCGGCCTTGCGCGGGACGCCGAGGACTACGTGGCCCAGCGTTACCGCCAGACGGTGGCAGCCGCCCCCAAGCTGGAGGGCGAAACCCCGCTGGAAAGCCGGATGCGGGAGATGTTCTGCCTGAACCTCGGCTGGTTTATGCAGACCTTGCTCGACCGCAAGGACAGAATGTCGATGGCCTGCGGGCTAGAGGTACGGGTGCCCTTCTGCGACCACCGGATTGTGGAGTATGCCTACAACATTCCGTGGGAGCTCAAGGCGCTGGAGGGGCGCGAAAAGGGGCTGCTGCGCCGGGCGGTGCAGGGGCTGCTGCCCGACGACGTCATCGAGCGCAAAAAGAGCCCCTACCCCAAGACCCACAACCCCCTGTATCTTGCGGCGGTGCGCAGCGCGCTGGCCGGGGTGGCACAAAAGCCGGACGCTCCCCTCTTTGCGCTGGTAAGCCGCCCCGCTCTGCTGGGCCTGCTGGAGCAGGGCGTCAACGACCTGAATAACCCGTGGTACGGCCAACTGATGACCTACCCCCAGACGCTGGCCTACCTGCTGGAGCTGAACCACTGGCTGGAGGCTTACGGGGTGGATATCGCGGTGTAACAGCGGGCAAAAGCTGCCGCCAAAGCCACTCAAAAGCGCC
>JAEWWW010000143.1 GCA_023396215.1 Bacillota bacterium
TACCCCCCGTATTCCCCCCCGGTTTCGCGCCGCAATCGGCGCGGGTTAAGGGCAAAATTTGCCGCACATGCCGCCGAATTTTAAGATGCGGGGGTGTTCCCCCGCGCCCCTATGCTTTTGACGCAAAACAATACCGGCGCAGCTTGTACTGCGCCGGTATTGTTGTTACGGTTTAGTTGTGGAGCTCGCCGAAAGTCTTCGTCTATTTTTCTTCTCCCATGCCTAAGAGATAAGCATAAGCTTTTTCTTTCTGTGTGTCGGTTAACTTGCGGTACAGCGACAAGAGCGCGGCCTCGTCGTTCAGCAACACATCTTCGGCAATAGGGTTTCTGACAGCGCTTAGTCCTAGTATATAAGTCTATACTGGCTTCAAACAGTTTAGACATTTTCAAAAGAGCGGGGATGGCGGGATAGTGCTTTCCGCGCTCATAGGCGCTAACCGTTTCCTGAGCAACCCTCAATTCAACGCTCAGGCGTACCTGCGTCATGTGCCGTTCTTCTCTTAATTGTCTGATGCGGTTTTTCATCATCATCACCCTTCTAAAATATACAGGTTATAATTGTATTTTTTAGAGCTTTATGCTATGACAAAATATAAGTTTAACCTATATTTGTTAGGGGGTAGGGTTGTGGATAACTACAAAGAGTCTTATTTGATGCTGTTCAACAAAATTACTGACCTGATAGAGCAGATGAAAGAAATTCAGATAGAGGCCGAAGAAAGGTGGATATCCGCCGGAGAGGAAAAGGTAATTGACTTTCCCAAGCAGGTAGAGCAGGTAGGCTCAAAAAAATAAGCGCGGCGACCGATAGCCGAGCCACAAGAAAAAAGAGGAGTCACTCAGCGGTGCTCCTCGATATAGACGGCCAGCGCCTTGCGCATCTTGCGCAGAAACCGCAGGTTGCGGGTGGCCCGGTACAGGGAGTAGCCCAGCAGGGCGTTCACCACCAGCGCGGCGGTAAAGTAGGGCAAAAAGTTAGAAGAGATGCGGTATACAAGCTGGTAGATGTCCCACTGCATCGGCCATCCCTCCCGTCAGGTTTGGTTGTGGTTCTCGAGGTACAGGTCCACCGCCTTGCGGCAGAGCCGGATGACCCCCATAAAGTAGCCCACCAGCGCGGCGCAGACGGCCAGCACAAGCAGCAGCGCCGCCGACAGCAGCAGGGGAGCCAGCGAAACCATCGCGGTTTGAAAAAAGTCGGAAAGCCAGCCGGGCATGGTATCAGCCGCCTTTCTGCCTTATAGGCCCTCGTTCTTGGGCTTTTTGCCGGGGCTGCTTCTGGGGGTGTTGTTTTTGATGTAAAGCTTCAGCGCCTGCTTGAGATAGGGCATGGTGCGCACCGCCTCGATAACAAACAAAAAGCAGAGCACGATAAAAGCGATGCCGATGAGCATGGTGATGGCGGCGGGAACAGCCACCAGCGCGTTGCGAATGGCGAAGTTCATGTCAAAGTAGCTCCCTTCCTGCATATGGCCGATACCTTATTATATAGTACCTCCGACTGCGCCTCTCCTTATAGTATGTGAAGCCTTTTGCCAAATTATGATAACCGGCGGTCGATACCCGATTAATTGAAGGGGCGGACAAAAAATTTTTGCCGCCCCCGTGGGCAGGCAGGATTATCCTGCCGCCGGGCGGGCAGAATACCCCTGCGCGGCATGAGGGAATATTTGGCGAAAACCCATATCGGAGCAGCCCATTTAGCTGGCAAAATTTTTTTGTAATAATCTGAAAAAACCGCTTGCAATTGCGAGTTTGCCGTGATAATATATTTAAGCGTGACTGCACAGATATGCGATGATGCAGGAGGTTGCCGCTTGATTGCGGGTAATTTCTGCGGAGTATGTCCGATTTTAAACCGGGCGGCTTTGAATACTGTTAAACTGCGGCACCCCTTTTCAGGGTAAGCTGCAAGGCGGTTCCTGCCTTTTGGCGGGATATGAGCACCGGGTAAAACCTGCCCTTTTGGGTTGGGGTTTGACCGGTTTTTTAAATGCCAACTTGCGGAACACCCGGCAGGGTGTGCAGAAGAAACAGCAGAAAGCGTCGCTACACAAAAAACAGGAGGCGATGATTTTGGCAGTCAAAGAGAAAATCAGAATCAGACTCAAGGGTTACGACCATCAGTTGGTGGATGCTTCGGCAGAGAGAATTGTTGAAACCGCAAAGCGCACAGGCGCACGGGTTTCGGGGCCTATTCCTCTTCCCACCGAGAAAGAAGTCGTGACCATTCTGCGCGCTGTGCATAAGTACAAAGACAGCAGAGAGCAGTTTGAGATGAGAACCCACAAGCGGCTTATCGACATTCTGAGACCTTCCAACAAAACAGTGGATGCTCTCAAGGGTCTTGAGCTGCCCGCCGGCGTAGAGATTGAGATAAAGCTCTAAACCGACGGCGTTTTGATAAGGCAACTAGCCTTATCAGGTCAAGTTGGAGTATTTTCCAACCAATAACCATAGGAGGAAAAAAGGTATGCAAAAATGCATCATCGGCAAAAAAGTTGGCATGACCCAGCTTTTTGACGAAAAGGGAAACGTAATCCCCGTAACAGTGATTCAGGCAGGCCCCTGCGTTGTCGTTCAGAAGAAAACAGCCGAAAACGATGGATATGAATCCGTGCAGATCGGTTACGGCGACATCAGCAACAAGGCTGTCAACAAGCCCATGCAGGGCCACTTTGCAAAGGGTGACGTTGCCCCCAAGAGAACCCTGAGAGAGTTCCGCCTGGCGGACTGCGCTTCCCTCAACGTAGGCGACATCCTGAAAGCCGACCTGTTCGCAGCCGGCGAGAAGGTAGACGTCTGCGGCACATCCAAGGGTAAGGGCTATGCCGGCACCATCAAGCGGTTCAACGGCCGCTCCCTGAAAGACACCCATGGTACCGGCCCTGTACACCGTCACCCCGGCTCGATTGGCGCCAACTCCGACCCTTCCAGAGTTATGAAGGGCAAAAAGATGGCGGGTCATCTGGGTGTTGAGCGGGTCACCATACAGAACCTTGACGTTGTAAAGGTTGATGCTGAAAACAACCTGATTGCAATCAGAGGCGCTGTACCCGGCCCCAAGGGCGGTATTGTATATATCACCGATTGCGTAAAGGCTTAATGGAAGGAGGAAACACAGATGCCAAAGGTAACCATAGTTGATATGACCGGCAAAGAGCTGGGCACCAGAGAGCTGGCCGATTCCGTATTCGGCATAGAGCCCAATGTGGCTGTCCTCCATGCTGCCGTTAAGAATTACCTTGCAAACCAGCGTCAGGGCACCCAGTCCACCCTCACCAGAACCGAGGTCAGAGGCGGCGGACGCAAACCCTGGAGGCAGAAAGGCACCGGCCACGCCCGTCAGGGCTCGATCAGAGCTCCCCAGTGGCGTCACGGCGGTGTAGCACTGGGCCCCAAGCCCCGTGATTACAGCTACTCGCTCAACAAAAAGGTGAAAAGACTTGCCTTCTGCTCGGCTTTTTCGGCCAAAGTAGTAGACAACGACCTGATTGTGGTGGATAACATCGCGCTTGATTCCTACAAAACCAAGGATATGATCAAGATGCTCTCCGCCCTGAGCGCAGGCAAGAAGGCCCTGATTGTGCTGCCGGCTGCCGACGAAAAGGTAGTCAAGAGCGCCGCCAACATCCCCGGCATTAAAACCGCTGTGGTGGGCGCGCTGAATGTGTACGACATACTGGGCTATGACAAGTTCATCATCGCCTCTGCGGCGGTGGATAAGCTCGAGGAGGTGTACGCATAATGAAGGCTCCCCAGGATATTATCATCAGACCGGTTATCACCGAACGCTCGATGGCGGGCGTGGCTGCCGGCAAGTACACCTTCGCGGTAGCGAAGGATGCTGGCAAGATAGAGATTGCAAAGGCGGTTGAGGACCTGTTCCCCGGCGCCAAGGTAAAGAAGGTCAACACCATGCATGTGCGTGGCCGCCTGAAGAGAATGGGCAAGTACCAGGGCTATACCAGCTCGTGGAAAAAGGCCATCGTCACCATGACCCCTGATTCCAAGAGCATTGAGTTCTTTGAATCCATGACCTAAGCCTGTACCATCAGGCAGCGCCAGGGGAAGTTTTGACCCTGCAAAATCTATAAGGAGAGTGAAACCGCAATGGCGATTAAAAAATACAAGCCTGTCACGCCGGCCAGACGCCAGATGACTGTCGTTGATTTTTCCGGCCTGTCGAAGGTTGCACCCGAAAAAAGCCTTCTTGAGAGCCTCAAAAAGCATTCGGGCCGCAACAGCTACGGCAGAATAACCGTCCGTCACAGAGGCGGCGGCAACAGAAGAAAATACCGCATTATCGACTTCAAGCGCAACAAGTTTGATGTTACTGCCAATGTGCTGACCCTGGAGTATGACCCCAACCGTTCGGCACACATCGCTCTGCTGGAGTATGAAGACGGCGAGCGCCGCTACATCCTTGCCCCCCACGGCCTCAAGGTCGGGGATAAGGTGGAGGCAGGCCCTCAGGCCGACATTAAGCCCGGCAACGCGCTGCCCCTGTCCAACATCCCGGTGGGTACCTTTATCCACAACGTGGAGCTTTACCCCGGCAAGGGCGCACAGTTGGCACGTTCCGCCGGCATTATCGCCCAGCTGATGGCGAAAGAAGGCCCCTACGCCCTCATCCGCCTGCCCTCGGGCGAGCTGCGCAACGTTCCCCAGAACTGCATGGCCACCATCGGACAGGTTGGCAACATCGAGCACGAGAACGTGTCTGTCGGTAAAGCCGGCCGCAAGCGCCACATGGGCTTCAGACCCACCGTGCGCGGTTCTGTTATGAACCCCTGCGACCATCCCCACGGCGGTGGTGAGGGCAGAAGCCCCATCGGCCGTCCGGGGCCTGTCACCCCCTGGGGCAAACCCGCTCTGGGATACAAGACAAGAGCCAAGCACAACCGCTCCGACAAGTACATTGTCAAGCGGGCTGGCAAGAAGTAATGCAGGCTGAAAGGAGGCAGAGCAATGGGCAGAAGTGTTAAAAAAGGGCCGTTTGTACAGCCCAAGCTGCTGGAAAGAGTTCAGCAGATGAATAACAGCGACGAGAAGCGCGTCCTGAAAACCTGGAGCCGCTCCTCTACAATATTCCCTGACTTTGTGGGACATACCTTTGCCGTGCATGACGGCCGCAAGCATGTTCCCGTATATGTGACCGAGGATATGGTGGGCCATAAGCTGGGCGAGTTCGCCCCCACCAGAACCTACCGCGGCCACGCAGGGGCCAAAAAGAGCAGATAATAGGGCCGAAAGGAGGAAAACACATGGAAGCAAAGGCTTATCTAAGACATGCCCGAATTGCCCCCAGAAAGGTGCAAATCGTGCTTGACCTTATCAGAAACAAGCCAATTAATGTGGCGATGGCGATACTCAAAAACACACCCAAGGCCGCCTGCGAGCCTCTTACAAAGCTGCTGGGCTCCGCGATTGCAAACGCAGAGCATAACCACAACATGGATAAAAACAGCCTCTATGTTGCGCAGTGTTTTGTCAGCCCCGGCCCGACACTCAAAAGAATTCGTCCCAGAGCCCAGGGCAGAGCGTTTAAGGTTCTCAAGAGAACCTCGCATGTCACCATGGTGCTCAAGGAGCAGGAATAGGCTGAAAGAAGGAGGTAAACTATGGGCCAAAAAGTTAATCCCCACGGACTTCGCGTGGGCGTAATCAAAGATTGGGATTCCCGCTGGTTTGCTCGCAAAGACGCTTTCGGCGATGTCTTGGTCGAGGACTATAACCTGCGCAAGTTCCTGAAAAAAGCGTTGTATGACGCTGGCGTTCCCAAGATTGAAATCGAGCGTGACGCCACCAAGGTAAGAATTCATATCCACTGTGCCCGCCCCGGCATCGTAATTGGCAGAGGCGGCCAGGAGATTGAAAAACTCAAGGCAAAATGTGAAGCCATCATCAACAAGGGCAAAGAGCAGCCTGTGGCCGTCTTTGTAAATGTTGTCGAGGTGAAGCAGGCCGACAAAAACGCCCAGCTTGTGGCCGAGTCTATCGCAGCACAGCTGGAGAACAGAGCATCCTTCCGCCGCGCCATGAAGCAGGCCATCGGCCGTGCCATGAAGTTCGGCGCCAAGGGCATCAAGACCCAGGTTTCGGGTCGTTTGGGCGGCGCTGAGATTGCCCGTACCGAGCATTATCATGAGGGCACCATTCCTCTTCAGACCCTGCGGGCCGATATTGACTACGGCTTTGCAGAGGCGGCAACCACCTACGGCCGCATCGGCGTTAAGGTGTGGATCTATGCCGGCGAGGTATTGCAGGAGGTTAAAAAGCCCCGTAAGGAAGGAGGCAACCAGTAATGCTTCTGCCTAAGAGAGTAAAATACCGCAGAGTTCACAGAGGACGTATGAAGGGCAAGGCCACCAGAGGCAACACCATTACCTATGGCGATTTTGGCCTGGTAGCACAGGAGCCCGCATGGATTTCCTCCAACCAGATTGAGGCAGCCCGTATTGCTATGACCCGTTACATCAAACGTGGCGGTCAGGTTTGGATTAAGATTTTCCCCGATAAGCCCATCACCGAAAAGCCCGCCGAGACCCGCATGGGTTCCGGTAAAGGCAGCCCCGAGTACTGGGTGGCTGTGGTTAAGCCCGGCCGCGTGATGTTCGAGATCGGCGGCGTCAGCGAGGAGCTTGCCCGCGAGGCGATGCGTCTTGCTATGCACAAACTTCCCGTTAAATGCAAGTTTGTAGTGAAAGAAAAAGAGGGGAGTGAAGCGTAATGAAAGCAACCGAGATGAGAGAACTTTCTGCTGCGGAGCTCAGTGAGAAGCTGTCCGACCTCAAAGCCGAGCTTTTCAACCTTCGCTTCCAGCATGCTGTCAATCAGCTTGAGAACCCCATGAAGCTGCGTGACGTCAAAAAAGACATTGCAAGGCTCAAGAGCATTCTCAGGGAAAAAGAGCTGGCACAATAGGTGCGAAGGGAGGAACAGCAGTGAGCGAAAGAAACCTCAGAAAAACAAGGGTTGGCACCGTTGTCAGCGACAAGATGGATAAGACCGTTGTGGTCGCCATTGTGGACAGCGTGAAGCACCCTCTGTACAAAAAGATTGTTAAGAACACCGTGAAGTTCAAGGCCCATGACGAGAACAACGCCTGCGGCGTGGGTGATAAAGTCGAGATTATGGAAACAAGACCCCTGTCGAAAGACAAAAAGTGGAGAGTTGTTGAGATAATCGAGAAGGCAAAATAACAGCCCCTTTCACTATTTGAGAATTAACGGAAGATTACCCGAAAGGAGGGACGCTCTGTGATACAGATGCAGACCTATCTCAAAGTAGCCGACAACACCGGTGCGAAGGAACTCATGTGCATTCGGGTTTTGGGCGGCTCCCGCAGGAGATACGCCAACATAGGCGATGTGGTTGTGGCTTCGGTCAAAAAGGCTGCACCCGGCGGCGTTGTAAAAAAAGGTGATGTGGTTAAAGCGGTAATCGTGCGTTCAGCAAAGGGCCTTCGTCGTGACGACGGCACCTACATTCGTTTTGACGAAAACGCCGCGGTTATCATCAGAGAAGATAAAAACCCCAGAGGCACCCGCATCTTTGGGCCGGTGGCCCGTGAGCTGCGTGAAAAAGAGTATCTGAAGATACTCAGCCTCGCACCCGAAGTTTTATAAGGAGGTGTCGCACATATGAATACGCTTCATGTTAAAAAAGGCGACACTGTCGTCATTCTGTCCGGCAAGGACAAGGGCAAACAGGGCAAGGTTATGGCCGTTAGCCCCAAGGAGAAAAAGGTGATTGTCGAAGGCTGCAACATGGTTACCAAGCATGTGAAGCCCCGCAAAGCCGGCGAACCCGGCGGCATCGTCAAGGCCGAAGGCGCCCTTTACGCCAGCAAGGTGATGGCTGTCTGCCCCAAATGCGGCAAGCCCACCAGAGTCGCCCATAAGTTTTTGGCCGACGGCTCGAAAGAGCGCGTCTGCAAAAATGATAAATGCGGCGAAGCATTCTAAGGGGAGGAGGAAAAAACATGGCAAGATTGAAAGAAACCTATGGCAAGGATGTTGCCCCCTCGCTGATGAAAAAGTTTGGTTATAAAAGCGTCATGCAAATCCCCAAGCTGGAGAAGGTCGTAATCAACGTTGGTTGCGGCGAAGCAAGGGACAACCCCAAGGTGATGGAGTTCATCGTGGGCGACCTTGGCAAGATTACCGGCCAGAAGGCAGTAGCCTGCAAGGCCAAAAAATCGGTTGCTAACTTTAAGCTCAGAGAGGGCATGGTCATCGGCGCGAAGATTACTCTGCGCGGCGAGAGAATGTACGAGTTCGTAGACCGCCTGTTCAACGTGGCCCTGCCCCGTGTTCGCGACTTCAGAGGCATCAACGCCAACGGGTTCGACGGCCGCGGCAACTACAACATGGGCATCAAAGAGCAGTTGATTTTCCCCGAGATTGAGTATGATAAAATTGATAAGGTAAGAGGCATGGACATCACATTTGTGACCACCGCCAAAACCGACGAGGAGTCCCGCGAGCTGTTGACGCTGATGGGCGCTCCGTTTGCAAAGTAGGAAGGAGAGAGAGATTGTGGCTAAAAAGTCGATGATTAACAAGCAGCAGGCAGCACCAAAGTTCTCTACCCGTGCCTACAACAGATGCAAAATCTGCGGCAGACCCCACGCATATCTGCGCAAGTTCGGCGTGTGCCGTATCTGTTTTAGAGAACTGG
The DNA here is from genome assembly GCA_023396215.1 of Bacillota bacterium. Classification (GTDB taxonomy): domain Bacteria; phylum Bacillota; class Clostridia; order Oscillospirales; family Ruminococcaceae; genus Heteroruminococcus. The sequence goes on from JAEWWW010000143.1 coordinate 8,688, forward strand.
CTTACAAAGGCCAGATACCCGGTGTTAAAAAGGCCAGCTGGTAAGCATGAGCAAAGGAGGTTGACCCTATGCAGATAACCGATACAATCGCCGATATGCTCACCCGGATTCGGAATGCAAACTCGGCTAAACATGACACGGTCGATGTTCCCGGCTCCAAAATGAAAACTGCCATCGCGCAGATTCTGCTGGATGAGGGCTACATTAAAGGTTACACCGTCATAAAAGATAACAAGCAGGGGATTATCCGTATTCAACTGAAATACGGCCCCGGCAAAACTCAGGTAATTTCAGGGCTTCGCAGGGTTTCTAAACCCGGCCTGCGCATCTATTCCAACTGTGAGGATATGCCCAAGGTACTCAAAGGGCTGGGCATTGCGGTGCTTTCCACCTCCAAAGGAATTATGACCGACAAGCAGGCCCGCAAAGAGAATGTGGGCGGCGAAGTTCTGGCATTCATTTGGTAAGGGGGGCGGGATTAGAATGAGTCGTATAGGCAGAAAGCCCATTACAGTACCCGCTGGCGTTGATGTAAAGCTGGAAGGCAACAGCATCACCGTGCAGGGCGCTAAGGGCACCCTCAGCTACACCTTTGACCCTGATATGGCCGTCAAGGTGGAGGGCGCAGAGATTACCGTCACTCGCCCTTCTGACGACAAAGAGCACAGAAGCCTGCATGGTCTGACCAGAACACTGATCGCCAACATGGTGCATGGTGTTTCCGAGGGCTTCAGCAAGCAGCTGGAAATCAACGGCGTTGGTTACCGTGCTGCCAAGCAGGGCAAAGATTTGGTCATGAACCTGGGCTACAGCCATCAGGTCATCATGCCCGAGATAGACGGCATCACCATTGAGGTGCCGGCGCCAAACAAGATTACCATCTCCGGCTGCGACAAGCAGAAGGTTGGGCAGTTCGCCGCCAATGTGCGCGAGAAGCGTCCTCCCGAGCCTTATAAGGGCAAGGGCATCAAATATGCCGGCGAGTATATCATTCGCAAGGAAGGCAAGGCCGGTAAGGGCAAGAAGTAGGGAAAGGAGTGATACCGTATGGTGACAAAACCCGATAAAAACGCAGCCCGCGTGAAAAGACACACAAGGGTCAGAGGCAAGGTTAGCGGCACGGCAGAGCGTCCCCGTTTGAATGTATTCCGCTCCTCCAAGCACATCTATGCCCAGCTTATCGACGATGTGGCCGGCAAAACGCTGGCGGCAGCGTCCACACTGGATAAAGGTTTTGAAGGCAACGGCGGCAACAAGGAAGCGGCCCGCAAGGTTGGCCAGGCTCTCGCCAAGGCAGCCGGCAGCGCCGGTATTTCCGAAGTTGTTTTTGACCGCAGCGGTTACATTTATCATGGCCGGGTAAAAGAACTGGCCGAAGGTGCCCGCGAGGGCGGCCTGAAGTTCTGATAAGGAGGGATATGTTTGTCGCGAATAGACGCAACTGCGCTGAATCTTAGCGAAAAGGTCGTTTCTATTAACCGTGTTTCCAAGACGGTTAAGGGCGGTCGTATATTCAAATTTGCGGCCCTGGTGGTTGTCGGCGACGGCAACGGCATTGTGGGCTTCGGTATGGGCAAATCCTCCGAAGTGCCCGACGCCATCCGCAAGGGCATCGAGGATGCCAAGAAAAATCTGATTAAGGTGTCCCTCAGGGGCACAACAATCCCGCACGAGATTATCGGCAAATTCGGTGCCGGCGAAGTGCTGATGAAGCCCGCCCCCGAAGGTACCGGTGTTATCGCCGGCGGCCCGATGCGTGCGGTGATGGATGTCTGCGGCATCAGGGATATCAGAACCAAATCTCTGCGTTCCAATAATCCCTGCAACGTGGTGAACGCCACCATTAACGGCCTCGCGGCCCTGCGGGACGCCTCTCAAGTTGCCGCAGTGCGGGGCAAAAACCCCAAAGAAATTTTAGGTTAAGGAGGCTGGACAGATGCCCAGAGCAAAAGCAAAAAAGGACGCTGGCCTGCGCATTAAGCTGGTCAGAGGTCTGGCGGGCTGTAAGGTTGGCCAGATTGCAACTGCCCACTCCCTCGGCCTGAGAAAGATTGGCCAGGTTACCATTCAGCCTGACAACGCAGCCACCAAGGGCAAGATTGCAAAAATTTCCCACCTCGTCGAGGTATGTGAGGCATAACACAAGGAGGTGCAGGTTAGATGAAACTTTTCGAGCTTTCACCGGCACCCGGTTCCGCCAAAAAGGCCTTCCGCAAGGGCAGAGGCCACGGGTCGGGCAACGGTAAAACAGCTGGCAAAGGCCATAAGGGCCAAAAGGCCCGCAGCGGCGGCGGGGTAAGACCCGGCTTCGAGGGCGGCCAGATGCCTCTTCAGAGACGCGTTCCCAAGAGAGGCTTTAACAATATTTTTGCGACAAAATATGCAACCATCAATGTCGAAGAGCTGAATCGCTTTGAGAACGGCGCGGTTGTAGACACACAGGCCATCGTTGAAGCGGGGCTGCTCAAAAAAACCTATGATGGCATCAAAATTTTGGGCAGAGGCGAGCTTGAGAAAAAGCTTACCGTAAACGTGGCTGCTTTTTCCGAAGGCGCTAAGAAAAAAATCGAGGAGGCAGGCGGAAAGGCAGAGGTGATGTAAGATGATTGAAACTTTAAGAAACGCTTGGAAAATAGCCGACTTAAGACAAAAAATCCTCTATACACTCATGATTCTGTTTGTCGTAAGACTGGGCTCGGTTATCCCCGTTCCCTTTCTCGACCCCACCACTCTTGCAAACATGATTTCGCAGGGCGGCAACCTGCTGGGGTATCTTGATATCCTCACCGGCGGCGCCTTTGCGAGAGCGACCCTCTTCGCGCTTTCTATTTCGCCCTATATCACCTCTTCTATCGTCATTCAGCTTTTGACGGTGGCTATCCCCGCCCTTGAGCGGCTGGCCAAAGAGGGGGAAGACGGCAAAAAGAAGCTCCAGAAATACACCCGCTACACCACTGTGGCGCTGGCTGTTCTGGAATCCACCGCCTTCTATATCATGTTCCGCAACACCCCGGGCGCGCTGATCTATAAAGACGGCTTCTCCGGCGTGTTGGCGGCCTTCACCATCATCGCCAGCTTTACCGCCGGCGCAATGCTGATTGTCTGGCTGGGCGAGCGCATCGACCAGAAGGGCGTCGGCAACGGCATCTCGCTGATACTGTTTGCAGGTATCGTGTCGAGAGGCCCCGCGGCTGTGCTGAAACTGTGGACCTATCTGCAGTTCGGTATCGCAGGGCAGGTTTCCTACTTCTTCTTTGTGCCGCTGGTTGTGGTGCTCTTCGTGGTGCTCATCGCCTTCATTGTGCTGATGACCAACGCCGAGCGCAGAATCCCCGTGCAATACGCCAAGCGTATTGTTGGGCGCAAGATGTATGGCGGGCAATCCACCCATATTCCCATCAAGGTTAACATGTCGGGCGTGCTGCCGGTTATCTTTGCCAGCTCCTTTTTGGCAATCCCCGGCACCATCAAAGGCTTTGTAGACCCCACGGCATCCACCACTCTGGGTAAGGTGCTGGGCTGGTTCGATTACAACACCGGTCTTTATGCGGTGCTCTACTTCCTTCTGATTATCGCCTTCAACTATTTCTATATCGCTGTGCAGTACAATCCCATCGAGATGGCGAACAACCTGCGCAAAAACAGCGGTACCATCCCCGGCATTCGCCCGGGCAAGCCTACCTCCGATTTTATTTCAAAGGTCATCAGCAAAATCACTCTGATTGGCGCCCTCTTCCTTGCGGCGGTTGCAATACTGCCCATTCTTGTAGGCGCTGTAGCCAATATGAACATCGCCCTGGGCGGTACCTCCATCATCATTGTGGTGGGCGTGGCTCTGGATACGGTGCGCAGCCTGGAATCTCAGATGATGATGCGTCACTACAAAGGCTTCTTGGAATAAGGGGGACGGCGGTATGAAGCTGATACTTCTTGGCGCACCCGGCGCCGGCAAAGGAACCCAAGCCGAGGTTATCTGTAAAGAGAAGGGCATTCCTGCCATCTCGACAGGTAACATCATTCGGGAGGCTGTGACCAACGGCACCCCGACCGGCCAGCAGGCAAAGGCTTATATGGACCAGGGTCAATTGGTGCCCGACCAGGTGGTTATCCAAATGGTGAAGGAGCGCCTCGCACAGCCCGACTGCCAGAACGGCTTTATCCTGGACGGCTTTCCCCGCACGGTGCCTCAGGCAGAGGCATTGGACGCCATGGGCGTTGAAATCGACCGGGTCATTGACATCGAAGTGGCTGACGACCAGATACTCAAGCGGCTTTCGGGCCGCCGGGTATGCGGCAGCTGCGGAGCTTCCTACCACATCGACTACAAGCCGTCCAAGGACGGCGCAAATTGCGACAAATGCGGCGGCGGCCTGACCGTCCGTGAGGACGACAAGCCCGAAACCATTCAGAAGCGCCTGCAGGTTTACCACGACCAGACCGAACCTCTCAAGGCTTACTATGAAAAAAACGGCAAGCTCAGGATTGTGGAAGGTCAGGAGGAACTGGCCGAGACAACCGCTCGCACCCTGAAAGCCCTGGAGGCGTAGAATGATTGTGCTTAAAACCAGCAGGGAGCTGGAACTGATGAAACAGGCTGGCAGGATTGCCGCCCGGGCGCTCCAGGAGGGGCTTCTGGCTGTAAAGCCGGGGGTGACCACCTTGGAGGTGAACCGCCGGATTCACGACTGTATCACCGCTATGGGCGCCAAGCCATCCTTTTTGGGGTATGGCGGGTTTCCCGCGGCAGCCTGTATCTCAATCAATCAAGAGGTCATTCACGGTATCCCCGGTTCCCGGGTGATTGGTGAAGGCGATATTGTGAGCATCGACGTGGGGGCCTTATACAAGGGCTTTCACGGTGATAACGCCGCCACCATCGGCGCCGGCGCAGTGTCTAAGGACGCGGCCCAGCTGATGGAGGTTACCGCCGAGGCCCTGCAAAGGGGCATTGCGGCGGCCGGGCCGGGCGGCCGGATTGGGGATATTTCGGCGGCGGTACAGAGCTATGCCGAGCAGTTCGGCTACGGCGTGGTGCGGCAGTTTGTGGGGCATGGCGTTGGCGCCAAGCTGCACGAATCCCCCGAGGTGCCCAACTACGGCACCGCAGGGCGGGGCCCCCGGCTTGCGGCAGGCATGACGCTGGCCATCGAGCCCATGATTAATCAGGGGAGCGAGGACGTCAGGGTTTTGGCGGACGGGTGGACGGTGGTGACGGCAGACAGCAGTCTTTCGGCCCACTTTGAACACACGATAGCGATCACCAACGACGGAGCTGTGGTCTTGACCCAGCCCTAAAGGAGGGGAAAGCTATGGAGTTTTCCGCAGGAATGATTGTAAAGTCGACAGCAGGCCACGACGCAGGCAGCTTTTATGTAGTGGTTAAGGCAGAGGGCGGGTATCTCTTTATCGCGGACGGACGCCGGCGCAAGCTGGAGGCCCCAAAAAAGAAAAACCCCCGCCATCTGAAGAAAACCAACGCAGGTCTTGACCTTTCGCAGATTGTGTCGGACAAAAGGCTTCGGCAGGAGCTGGCCCGCTTTGGTGGCGAAACCGGTGAAATTTTCACCACGACAGGGAGGTAATCCGCTTGGCCAAAGAAGATGTTATCGAGATTGAGGGAATCGTTGCAGAATCCCTGCCCAATGCGCAGTTTTTGGTTGAGCTGCCCAACGGGCATAAGCTGCATGCACATATCTCCGGCAAGCTGAGGATGAACTTCATCCGTATCCTGCCGGGGGATAAGGTTACCGTTGAGATTTCACCCTATGATCTCACAAAGGGGCGCATTACATGGCGCACCAAATAATCCAAGGGTAGGAGGTAAATTCAAATGAAAGTAAGACCTTCAGTCAAGCCCATCTGTGAAAAGTGCAAGATTATTAAGCGCAAGGGCCGCATCATGGTGATTTGCGCCAACCCCAAGCACAAACAGCGTCAGGGCTAACCAAATCCAAACATGGAGGTGTAACAAAGCATGGCTCGTATAGCTGGTGTTGACCTGCCGAGAGAAAAGCGGGTCGAGATTGGTCTGACCTATATCTTTGGTATAGGCCGCAAGACCGCAAACGACATACTGGCGTCTACAGGGGTGAACCCCGATATCCGCGTCAGAGATCTGACCGAGGATGATGTTTCAAAGCTGCGTGAGTATATCGACAAGCAACTGCATGTTGAGGGTGACTTGCGCCGTGAGAGATCCCTCGATATCAAAAGATTGGTCGAAATTGGCTGCTACCGCGGCGTGCGCCACAGAAAAGGTCTGCCTGTAAGAGGGCAGCGCACCAAGACCAACGCACGTACACGCAAAGGTCCCAAAAAGACCATCGCCAACAAGAAGAAATAAGTAGGGAGGAAACGAGAAATGGCAAAACAACAAGCCAAAAAGGCCACGACTCGCAGACGCCGCGAGCGCAAAAACATTGAACGCGGCGCAGCCCACATCCAGTCCACCTTTAACAACACCATTGTTACAATTACCGATACCCAGGGCAACGCTCTTTCTTGGGCAAGCTCGGGCGGGCTGGGTTTCCGTGGTTCGAGAAAATCGACTCCCTTTGCAGCCCAGACCGCAGCAGAAACCGCCGCCAAGGCAGCGATGGAGCATGGCCTGAGGTCGGTAGAGGTGTATGTTAAGGGCCCCGGCTCCGGACGTGAGGCAGCTATCCGGGCATTGCAGGCCGCAGGGCTGGAGGTCAGCCTGATTAAAGACGTGACCCCCGTTCCCCACAACGGCTGCCGTCCGCCCAAAAGAAGGCGCGTATAATTTACAGGAGGTGCATACCAGATGGCAAGATATACAGGTGCAGTTTGCAGACTTTGCCGTCGCGAGGGCAAAAAGCTCTTTCTGAAAGGCGAGCGCTGCTACACTGATAAGTGCGGCGTGACCCGCAGAGCTTCTGTCCCCGGGCAGCATGGCAAGGCCCGCAAAAAAGTTTCTGAGTACGGCATTCAGCTGCGCGCAAAGCAGAGCGCCAGACGCTACTACGGCGTGCTTGAAAGCCAGTTTGCCAAGTACTTTGATATGGCCGAGCGCAAAGCCGGCATTACAGGTGAAAACCTGCTGAGAATCCTCGAAAGCAGAATGGATAATGTTGTTTACAGGCTGGGGCTTGCCGCTTCCCGTAAAGAAGCAAGACAGCTGGTTCGTCACGGGCACTACACCCTCAACGGCCACAAAGCCAACATTCCTTCCATCCTGCTCAAAGAAGGGGATGTGGTTGCTGTTGCTGAAAAGAGCAGAGGCAATGAGAAGATTAAGTCGGTAATCGAGGCAAACTCCTCTCGGCCCAGACCCAAGTGGCTGGATTACAACGCCGAAAAGATGGAAGCACGCGTCATTACGCTGCCCAACAGGGATGAAATTGACCTGGATGTTGAGGAGCACTACATTGTCGAGCTTTACAGCAAGTAATAACCCGATTTAGCCTGCACTTCAGCAAGGGAAGGCGACAAGACGACAGTCTTATTAAGGAGGGTTTATATTTATGGTAAAGATCATAGAGCCAAAGATAGATACGGTGGAACTCAGGCCGGACGGTACCTATGGCAAGTTTGTGGCAGAGCCTCTTGACCGGGGATTTGGCACAACGCTGGGGAACAGCCTACGGCGTGTGTTGCTCTCCTCGCTTCCTGGTTATGCCGTGACATCTGTGTTGATAGACGGCATTCAGCATGAGTTTTCTACCATCCCGGGTGTGAAAGAGGATGTTACCGAAATTATACTCAACATCAAAGGGCTGACCGCCAAGCTTTACAGCGACGGCCCCAAGAGGGTGAAAATTTCTGCTGTTGGGGAGTGCGAGGTCACCGCAGGGTCTATTGAGGCTGACTCGGACGTTGAGATACTCAACCCCGGAATGCACATCGCATCGCTGGCCGAGGGCGCCAAGCTGGACATGGAGCTGGTTCTGAACAAGGGTCAGGGCTATGTTTCGGCCGACCGCAACAAGCAGGTAGATACCGAAAAGCTGCCGCTCGGCACCATTCACATCGATAGCATTTATACACCGGTTCTCAAGGTGAACTACACTGTAGAGAATACCCGCGTCGAACAGATAACCGACTACGACAAGCTGACCTTCGAGGTTTGGACAGATGGAACCATCTCGGCCAAAGAAGCGGTCAGCCTGGCGGCCAAGATCCTCAATAGACAACTCAACCACTTTGTCGACCTTTCTGACGAAGTGAGCTCTACCGAGATAATGGAGAAAAAAGAGGATACCGGAAAAGAAAAGGTTCTTGAGATGACCATTGAAGAGCTTGACCTGTCTGTTCGCGCCTTTAACTGCCTTAAACGGGCCGGTGTCAACACTGTCGGCGACCTCATCAGCAAATCTCCTGAGGAGATGATGAAGGTTCGCAACCTGGGCAAAAAGTCGCTGGAAGAGGTTATCAGCAAGCTGGAATCTCTGGGCTTTAACCTCAGTAAAGACGAAGAATAACCGATTTTACAGGTAAAGGAGTGATTTTCGATGGCAGGAACCAGAAAGCTTGGCAGAACTTCTGACCACAGAAGGGCAATGCTGAGGGCCATGGTGACCTATCTCCTCGAAAAGGGCAAAATCGAAACCACTGTTACTCGCGCCAAAGAGGTTCGCTCTATGGCCGAGAAGATGATTACTATCGCTAAAAGCAGCGACCTGCACTCCAAGCGTCAGGTGTATAGCTTCATCACCAAAGAGACGGTGGCAAAAAAGTTGTTTGACGAAATTGCCCCTAAGTATGCTGAAACCAATGGCGGCTATACCCGCATCATCCGCACCGGCCCTCGCCGGGGCGACGCAGCCGAGATGTCTATCATCGAGCTGATCTAACACGATATAAGCAGCAAACCCACCCTGGCTGTTGCCGGGGTGGGTTTCTTGTGTGCCAAAACAGGCGGGCGGCGCAAAGCCGCCGGAGGCGGGAAGATAACCGTTACCGTCACAAAGAAAAACATATAAAAAGAGTTTGGCAATACAAAAGGAGCCGCCCCACAGGGCGGCTCCTCAAGCTGTCAAAAAGCGAGAGGGCATAAAATACATCGCGCAGACAAACATGCGCCGCGCGTCGGAGCGAGCTGCACTCCATTCACCCCTCGACCGTTTTATGGCCAAGGGCTTCATATCGTTTCGCCGCTCCTCCTCTTTCCCACAAAGCCGAAAGGCTTTGTGGGAGCCCTGATATTAATCCACTAAAACTGTTCGCGGTGAACGAGCAGTTTGGCTTGGGGGTGCCCGCGAAGTCCCCCTTGTGAAGAGTAACTACTTACCGCTCCAGGTTTTGCGAACGGGCGGGGCCGACACCCACCATGACGATGGGGCAGCCGCAAAGCTCCTCCAGCTTGGCAATATAGCGCTTGCAGGCCTCGGGAAGCTGGTCAAAGCTGGTGCAGCCGGTAAGGTCGCCGTTAAAGCCCTCCACCTCTTCGTAGACCGGCTCACAGAGGGCAAGCTCCTCCAAGGTGGCGGGGAACTCCTGCAGCAGGCTGCCGTCCGCCTTGCGGTAGGCGACGCAGACCTTCAGATTGCCGATGCCCGCAAGGGTATCCAGCTTGTTGACCGCGAGGCCGGTGAGGCCGTTGACCCGCACGGCGTAGCGCATAATCACGGCATCGAACCAGCCCACCCGGCGGGGCCGCCCGGTGGTGGTGCCAAACTCGTTGCCCAAGCGGCGGATTTCATCCCCCAGCTCGTCCAGCAGCTCGGTGGGGAAGGGCCCCTTGCCTACGCGGGTGGTATAGGCCTTGGCTACGCCGATGACCTCTTCGATGAGGGTGGGGCCGACCCCTGCCCCCACGCAAACGCCGCCCGAAACCGGGTGGGAGCTGGTGACAAAGGGGTAGGTGCCCATATCCAAATCCAGCAGGGTGCCCTGCGCCCCCTCAAAGAGGATGTTTTTGCCCTCCTTGTGGGCCTGATGCACCAGCACCGAGGTGTCGCCCAGATATTTTGCCAGACGCTGGCCATAGGCGGTGTACTCCTCGATGATGGCCTCGATATCCATGGCGGGCTGGTTAAAAATTTTGGTGAGATACAGGTTCTTAATCCGGCCCGCTTCACGGGCTTTTTCGGCAAAGAGCCGGGGGTGTATCAGGTCATACATCCGCAGGCCGCTGCGCTCGGCCTTATCCATATAGCAGGGGCCGATGCCACGGTGGGTGGTGCCGATTTCGGCGTCGCCCCGCAGCTCCTCGCTCAGGCTGTCCAGCGCGATGTGCCAGGGCATGATAATATGGGCCCGGGGGTCGATGCGCAGGTTTTCGCAGTCGATGCCCCGGGCGGAAAGACCGTCAATCTCCTGCAGGATGACCTTGGGGTCGATGACCACACCGTTGCCAATGAGGCAGAGGGTGCCGGAATATAAAATCCCGGAGGGAATCAGGTGCAGCTTGTACACCTGCCCGTTGCTTTCCACCGTGTGGCCCGCGTTGTTGCCGCCCATCGAGCGCACAACCACGTCGGCACGGGAAGCCAAAATATCGATAATTTTGCCCTTGCCTTCGTCCCCCCATTGGGAACCTACTACAACCTTAACAGACATAAAAAGACCATTCCTTTCACTTGCGTTTCGGCACAAGCAGACCATGAAAAGGAATGGTCTTTTTGTGCATCAATCCGCAGTTCTCGCCGCAGGCGAGGAGCGATTGGCACATGACGGCTTAGCGTGATTTTTCACGCCAAATCCTCCCTCGGCGGTTACACATACTCGCCTGCAGGTCAACCTGCAAAGCAGGGCGGCGGGCAGCGCCCGCGCAGGGGAGTATCGTTTATCAACTGCCGGCCTTGGGCGTAGAACCTTCCAACCAACAAAAAATATTATAATCGAATACCGGTAGCTGTTCAATAAAATTATGGGCGGAATCGGCTGGTTTTAAGAAAAAAATTAGGCTCAGGCCGCTCATCTTATCAAATTCTGCCGCCGAAGGAGGGCAGAAACCGCCGCAAAGACTACCCAAAGCCCGGCGGAAGAGCCAGCCAAACAAAGCATATTCACAGCCGCGCGGGAAAGAATAAAGCTTGGTTATACTGCTCTGCAATAAAAAGAACTGCGCGTAAACGTCCGGCGTTTTTTTACCCCGATGGGGTATCATTGTGCAGAATAAGATGCACCGAAAGGAAGGTCTCTATGCAGCCGACAGCCAATGAATATTCCAAAATGGTGGCAAAGGCATCTCCACCAAGCAAAAGCGGCTACCGTATTCCCACCGCCTTTATTGTGGGGGGGGCCATCTGTGCGCTGGGGCAACTGTTTGTTAACCTGTACAGCTCCATCGGCATCGAGCGCGATCTGGCTTTCACCGCAGCGTCGGTAACGCTGGTGTTTCTTTCGGCGCTGCTGACCGGGCTGAAGGTTTACGATAACATCGCCCGGTTGGCGGGGGCGGGTACCCTGGTGCCCATCACCGGCTTTGCCAACGCAGTGGCTTCGCCCGCGCTGGAGTTTAAAAGCGAAGGGCTGATACTGGGGCTGGGGGCCAAGATGTTCATCATTGCCGGGCCGGTCATTGTGTACGGGGTGGTGGCCTCGGTGATATACGGCCTGATTCTTTTTGCCTTTGGGCTATATTAAGGGGGAAAAGCAGTGGCACAAAAAAAGGGCCAGCGCACGCTGATACTGGACAACCCGCCCACCATCATGGCATTTGCGGCCATCGGCTCAAAAAAAGAGGCCGAAGGGCCGATGGGCGGTTACTTTGATTATCTGGATACCGATGGGACCTTCGGTGAGAAAAGCTGGGAAAAAGCCGAGAGCAGCATGCAGAAAAAGGCGGTGGAAAAGGCGCTGAACAAATGCAGCCTTTCGCCCTCGGAAATTGATTTCGCCTTTGCCGGCGACCTGCTCAACCAATGCGCCGGCTCCACCTTTGGGCTGCGGGATATGGGCATCCCGCTGCTGGGGGTGTACGGGGCCTGCTCCACCATGGCGGAGGGGCTGCTGCTGGCCTCGCTCTTCATCGAGGCGGGGTTTGGGCAGTATACATTGGCGGCCACCTCCTCCCACTTTTGCAGTGCCGAGCGGCAGTTCCGCTTTCCTTTGGAATATGGCGGACAGCGCCCCCCCACCGCCCAATGGACAGCCACCGCGGCGGGGTCTGTGGTGCTGGGGGCAGGGCACGCGCCGCCTTATGTGCGGGCGGTCACGGTGGGCCAGATAGAGGATTTAGGCGTCAAAGACGCCAACAACATGGGGGCGGCCATGGCCCCGGCGGCGGCAGGTACCCTCAAGCGCTTTTTTGAGGATACCAACACCAATCAGGATAACTACGACCTCATCCTCACCGGCGACCTGGGGCAGATAGGCTCCGACCTGCTGATGCAGCTGATGAAGGCCGAGGGCTATGACCTGAGCAGCCGCCACTCCGACTGCGGCATCATGATGTATGACCGCAAGAGCCAGCCGGAGGTTGGCGCAGGCGGCTCAGGCTGCGGATGCAGCGCCGCTATTCTTTGTGGCTACATGCTGCCGAAGCTGAAAAACGAGGGCATATCCAATCTGCTCTTTATGGCGACAGGGGCGCTGATGTCGCCCACCACCACCCAGCAGGGCGAAACGATACCCGGCATCGCCCATCTGGTGTGGATTTCATCCAATCCTTCTTAGGGGGAAAGCCTTATGGAATATTTGATTGCTTTTGCGGTGGGCGGCGCCCTGTGCGCCTTTGGGCAGGTGCTGATTGATTTCACCAAGATAACCCCTGCGCGCATCCTTGTGGGCTATGTGGTCGCGGGTGTGATATTGGGCGGGCTGGGGCTGTACCAGCCGCTCATCGACTTTGCCGGAGCAGGGGCCACCGTGCCGCTGACCGGCTTCGGCAGCCTGCTGGCCAAGGGGGTCAAAGAAGCGGTGGCCCAAAAGGGGCTGATAGGCGCCCTTAGCGGGGGGCTGACCGCCTCTGCAACCGGCGTTGCCGCCGCCATCGTCTTTGGCCTGCTTATCGCGCTGGTTTTCAAGCCGGGCGATAAATCCTGACGCTTGCGTTTAAACAGCAACAGCGGGCCGACGCGGCCCGCTGTTGCAAGAAATTATGCTTCATCGCAGTGGCGAAAGGGAGTAAATCTTGCCTCCGGCGCTGCAACAACCCCGCCGCAAAAAAAGTAAAAAGCCGGCACCTCAACGAGATGCCGACTGTGAAAGACAAATGCAGTTTTAGCCCACTTTATTGAGCTTCGAGGCCAACTGGGACTTTTTGCGGGCAGCTGTGTTCTTGTGAAGAATCCCTTTTGCGGCCGCCTGATCTATCTTTTTGATGGCCATTTTTACGGCGGCTTCGCTGTTTTCATCAGCAGCCTGCACAGCAAGGTTGGCCTTTTTGATTACAGTTCTCAGGTTGGATTTCACTGCTTTATTCATCATGGTCTTGGCAGCGATAACCTTAACCCTCTTTTTGGCGGATTTAATATTCGGCATAAGTGCACCTCCTTCACTTGTTACAACAGTACAAGTAATATTAGCATTTTTCCAAGGTAAATGCAACAGTTCTTTTAATATTTTTGATTTAAAAACAAAAATTTCGAGGGGAGAAGCAAAAATGGTTTTTCGCACCGACCTTGCACTGGAGCAAACACAGCATTTGGGGTCTGACCTGCCCCCCGGGGTTACCCTGAACCGGGAGACCCAGGAGGATGTTGAGATTTACACGGTGGAGATTCAAACCGCCGACGCCGCCCGCAGAATGGGCAAGCCGATAGGGCGGTATATCACCGTGGACGGCAAGCCCTTTGAATCCACCGTGGAGGACGACGAGGCGCAGGTGAAGGCGGCGGCCGAAGCCCTGCGGGGCCTGCTGCCCGAGAAGGGGCTGGTGCTGGTGGTGGGGCTGGGCAACGAGCACATCACCCCCGACGCCCTTGGCCCCCGGGTGGTGGACCACATTATCACCACCCGCCATATCGAGCAGTCGGTGGCGCAGGCGGTGGGTCTCGAGGGGATGCGCCCGGTGGCGGCCATCGCCCCCGGGGTGCTGGCCCAAACCGGCATCGAGGCGGCGGAGATTGCCCGCTGGCTTTCCGACCAGACCGGCCCGGTGGCGGTGATTGCCATCGACGCGCTGGCCGCCAGCGAAACCGACCGGCTGGGGCGCACCATACAGATTTCGGATGCGGGCATTGTGCCGGGCTCGGGGGTGCAGGGCAGCCGCAAGGCTCTGAGCCGTGAAACGCTGGGAGTGCCGGTCATCTCGCTGGGGGTGCCGACGGTGGTGGATGCTTCGGTCTTTGTGCAGCGCTACCTTGAGGAGCAGGGCGCCCGGCCCGGCGGGCAGCCGGACGGCCAGCAGAAGCCGCTGATGGTGACCCCCCACCAAATCGATTTGATTATCGAGCGCTCGGCAAAAATTATTGCCCTTGCCATCAATATTGCCGCCCAGCCTACCCTTTCGCCACAGGACGTGCGCTATCTCATGAGCTGAGCGGATAAGGGGCCGGGCTCTATCAAGCCTGTTACGGCGAAGCGTGCAGGGCGCAAAAGGCTCTGCATATTTCGCTGCAATTGGAAAATAATATAACCGTTAACTTAATTTTGCAAAGATTAAGTTTGGCGCCCGGAATGCGCCACGCCGCAAAGCGGCGAAACGAAGCATATAGCTGGTAACTTTTATGCACTGCATAACGCCCCTGAGTGGCGGGCGGAAATCGGGCTCTGCCCGGTTTAAAGTTGGCCAGCTATAACCCTGAAAACAGGAAAGGAGAATGTTTTATGTCACAACTCAACCAAATCGAACTCCAAAACCTTCGTCATCTCATCGGTGCCCACGACACCGCCTGTGAGAAGATGAAAACCTACGCCCAGCAGTGCAACGACCCCCAGGTCAAGCAGTATTTTGAAAAATCTGCTCAGGACGCCCAACAAACCAAGCAGCAACTGATGTCATTTTTAAGCTAGGAGGAACCGTCATGCAAGAAAAAACCATGGTCAATGATGCGCTTTCGATGGTTAAAAGCAGCCTGACCACCTATGCCAATACCATCACCGAGTGTGCCAACCCCAACCTGAGATCCACCATTCAGCAGATTCGCAACAGCTGTGAAACCTCACAGTATGAGCTGTATAAGCTGGCCGAGAGCAAGGGCTTTTATAAACCCGCTTCTATGGCCCCCGACACCGAGGTACAGCAGATTAAAACCCAGTTCCAGGGTTAGGTCTGCATTTTTATAGAAAACAGCCGCAATCAGGATATCTGCGCAAACCGCGCATAACCGCAAGGCCGAACCTGTTTTTTGATGGGCAGGTGCGGCCTTGCCGCTGTTTTTTCTTGCCCATGTGGCAAATCCGCCACCCCGCCGCGGTACTAGAAACCCCCGCCGGTGAATACCATTATAAAGAAAACCCATGAGGTTGTCCGCCCCCCTTTACCCCCGGGTAGGCCGTCATGCTTACAGGCATGGCCTTGCTTTGCTTTGTTGCCGGTGCAGGCGCGGGGCAGGGCAGGAGCGGCCGGCTGCGCACACCGCCTTGCCCGCTTTGGGGTGCGGCGGATGCCGGGGGGCGGAGCGCCATCGGGCTTTTTCGGGTTGAAAGCAGCGGAGGTATCGGAACCGATGAGAAGAGTAAGGAGATTGCGAAGGCAGACCCGGTGGCGGCAGTATGCAGCCACTGCGGTTTTTATATGCGCGGTATTGGCGGGTGGCAGGTTGGCCATAGGGGTCATGGGCGGCCTGCTGGAGCGCGCGGCCTACGCGTCGGCGGTGCTGACCCTGCCCCAGGGCGGGCTGGAGCTTCTGCGCAGGCGGTTTGCGCCCGAGGTAAAAACGCCGCCGACCACGCCCGAGCCCGAGTCCTCCCAGAGCGAGAGCGAGCCCCCGTACAGCAGCGAGGCCCCCTCCCCGCAGGAGCCCTCCTCCGGCTCCAACATCCCACAGGGCCCGGCGCCCGATATCCCCGACCAGCACAAGGGCAGGCTGATAGAGGAGCTGATGGTGGGGGAGGACAGCAGTACCTTTATGCCGCTGGGGACAGGTTATCTGCGCAACTACACCAACCTGAGCTTTGATAAAATTGAAGAGGCTCTGAAAATCACCCCCCGCCTCAAGCTCGCCAAAACCAAGGAGCCTCTGGTGCTGGTGATACACACCCATGCCACCGAAAGCTACGCCGAATACGACGCTCCTTTTTATGACAAGCGGAATAGCTGGCGCAGCACCGACAATAATAAAAATGTGACCCGCGTGGGATAT